>NZ_JBEGHD010000007.1:0-222258 GCF_049334165.1 Halocola ammonii | reverse complement strand
GGCCCTTCACCCAAGCAAAGCTTGGCTCGGGGCTCTAAACTTCGGGGATTACTAACGTGATCCTGGTGGGGAGGAACTACAAGATCCAAAAACCTGACAATGCTGCGCATCGTTGGCTTTTTGCTTCAGAGGCCCTTCACCCAAGCAAAGCTTGGCTCGGGCCCCTGAAGCAAAAACCCCATCCAGCTTTGCTGAATGGGGTTTTTGGATCTTGCGGAGAGAGGGGGATTCGAACCCCCGATACCCGTTTCCGGGTATGCATGTTTAGCAAACATGTGGTTTCAGCCACTCACCCACCTCTCCGTTTTGTGGGGGCGCAAATGTAAAAAATATTGATTTATTGCCAAGCTATTTTCTTTCACAAATAATTCATCCCTGATCTTAGATCACTTTTCAAAGCCCATTCCACCAATTGTCACTTTCACATAAAACATATCCATGTTGAAATCTGGGCCTCCGGAGATATCTCCTCCAGCAAAACCCCACTCCGAAAAACGCACACCGTAGGTGTATCCAGCACTGAGCCCGATACTAAAACCGCCATAAGAACTTCCATCCTCACTTTGCTCAATAATTGGTAAAACATTCATATTTAAAGAAATGTCCGCAAGAAAACCTCCAGTACCAACGGTGATTTCCCTTCCGGGATCCTGACGCACCTCATCAGCTGAGATGTTCTCATTTTGTGTAATCTGCACTTCGTAGCCACCCCCACCGAGGCCGAGCATTGGATAAATCTTTAATTGTTCGCGATTGTAAACGAGATACCCTATGTCAAGTGTACCCATACCTCCAGCGAGGCTCATCTTGAGACTGTCGTCCGTGTGCGTGTCGCCAATCAGTCCCTGGCCACTTCCTCCAATAATGAAATTGCCGATAAAACTTCGGCCGCCTCCCCCAAATAGAAGTTGATCGTTTGTGAAACGTTTGGCTTCACCCTGAATGAATTCTTCAAAAGCCGAAACATCCATGTTTGCATAGCCAATAGAGAATCCTCCTCCACCACCACGAAGGGCTACTTCGTTCTGAGCCACTACAGACTGAGCACCTAAAATGCAAAGTGCGAATAAGTATATCCTGAACTTCATATGAATCGAATTTTAATTTTTACAGTTGTTAGAAAGAAAGAATTTTGCGATAGAGCACCAAATCTATCCCCAGAGATAAAACCGCGTCAAACCGCTGAATATTAATCAACTGATCCAGATAAAGTTAAAAAGAAAAACGATGAGATTTAATCGGGATACTCCAGACGAACGTGATAAATATTCATCAACTTTTTCTTGAACAGTCGCTTCACCATAGTGATCTCCCTAAACGTCACATTCGCGTAAATAAACTGTCCGTCAGCCATCTGCTGATTAATGATCGTCTCCACAAGATTGTCGAGTTTTTCGGCATTAACATCCTTGATGGACTTGGATGCTGCCTCTACCGAATCTGCCATCATCAACACAGCCGTTTCTTTTGAATATGGAAGAGGACCGGGATATCTAAACTTCTTGTCCTTTACATTCTCCTCCCCTAATTCCTGAACGGCCTTCCTGTAGAAATACTCAGTGCGCGTGGTACCGTGGTGGGTCCTGATAAAATCAATTATTTGATCTGGGAGCCCTTGTTTTTTGGCCCGGCTCACTCCTCTGATCACGTGATCGATAATCAGCTTTGCGCTCTCCTTATAATTGAGATCATCGTGAGGATTGGTGCCGTGCTGGTTTTCTATAAAATACTGCGGGGCATACATCTTACCGATGTCGTGATACATTGCTCCTGCTCTGACAAGCAAAGGATCTCCACCGATTTTTCTAATTGCCTCTTCCGCCAGGTTGGCAACTTGCAACGAATGCTGGAAAGTGCCTGGTGCCTTTTCATTTAATTGTCTCAAAAGTGGATTGTTGGCATCGGCAATCTCAAGCAGAGAAACATCTGACAGAAATCCGAAAGTTTTTTCGAACAGATAAATCAGTGGATAGGCAAATAGTGAAAGCATCGCGTTTCCGGCAAACCAGGCGTAGTTTTCCCAGGCAATGTTGGTCAAATCTCCTTCCTGAATGATGTTGAGCCCAAAGTAGGTGATGGAATAGCTAAACAGAATGATTGCTGCCGATAAAAAGAATTGACTGCGTTTCACCAGATTGGTGATGGCGTAGAGCAGCAAAATTCCCGCGAAAACCTGGAGGAAAACAAACTCAAACGGATTAGGAACAATGAAAGACACAATGAATACCGACACAATGTGTAAAAAGAGCGCCAGTTTGGTGTCGTAAAAGGTCCTTATGATGATTGGCAAAATGCACAGAGGTGCGAGATAAACCCTGAGAAACTCCACTTCCAGTGTGAACTTTGCCATCAGCATGTTCAGAATCAGCAAAACGAGTATGAACAAAACTTTAGAAGGCGAGTGAATAACTCTGGCTGCGAAAAGTTTCAGGAAAATAAACATGGAAAAAATACACAGCGCCACAAGAGTTATCTGCCCGAGAAGAATAATATATGCACTGCGCTTTCCTACTACCTGCTCCTCGTATTCTTCTTTGAGAGATAAAAGCTTTTGATACTTGTTCTCAGTGATCACTTCGCCCTTGGAAATTATTTTTTCGCCTTCGTTCACCTTGCCTCGCGAACTCGAAACAGTAGCAAGTCTTTCCTCTATAAGTTGGGCTGTTTTTGCCTGATCGAAAAAAACGTTGTAAGCGAGGTTCTCCTCGATCAGCGTGAGTAAGAAAGTCTCGTTGATCTGATCGTTGTCGGGAATCTCGTCTCGAGCGAGATTGTAGGCCGATTGGAAATTGAGCAAATCGCCAACTTCTACTGATCGTCCTACGTTGTTCTCTACAACAACAATGGTAAAGTCATCAGACTTTTGCTCATGAGCTTTGTTTAAGTCAATGAGCCCTTTTGCAAAAATTTCATCTAAAACTGACTCACCAATTTTTGCATACTCTTTCTTCAACTTTTCGGAGTCTTCGTCAATTTCGTCCTCCGTGCGACCGGTAAAATCATCCCAGCGTTTATTCAAGTCTTCTTTAAATTGACTGATCTGACCGGAGCTCACAAGCTTGTCCTTGTAGTAGTAAGGCGCAACAGACTCGATCGCTTTCTTTCGATCTTCCTTGAGCTCTTCTGCCGGCTTTCGGATAGCAAACTCAAATGGAGCGTAAAGATCTTCGTGCTCCCACACCTTCCCGAGGTCAAATTCGTATTTGAATTGAGCCTTGCGCGGAAAAAGATAGACCAGCACTCCAACACTCAAAAGCAGTAGAATGACAACCAGGATAGTGTTGTGTTGATCGCGAACTTTACCTAAAAATGAGTTCATAGAGGGCTAATTTAAAATTTCACCGCGACTCAAGTGTGCATCAGTAGCGGGAAAACGTAGGTGCAAAAGGCCCAAATCATCAAAATAGCTACGATGTTCAAAACAATTCCTCCCCTAACCATCTGTGCTACTGAGATATGACCACTCGCAAAGACGATGGCATTGGGTGGAGTAGACATCGGCAACATAAACGCACAACTTGCTGCTAGAGTCACTGGAACCGCGTAGTCTAACGGATCTTGTCCGACACCGATAGCCACAGCAGCAACAACAGGTACAAAGACACTCGTGAGCGCCACGTTGCTCATAAGCTCAGTTAGGAACAAAGAAACAGCGGCCAGTCCTAAAATAATCCAAATTGGATTCACATCTCCCAGTCCGGTAAAGGATTCGCCAATTAGATCGATCAGGCCAACCACATTGAGCGCATTGGCCAGCGAAAGTCCACCACCGAAAAGAAGCAGAATTCCCCAGGGAAGTTTCTCGGTGTCTTTCCAGGCGAGGAGTGCTTTTTCTTTTTTTGTTCCTGCAAAAACCACAAACAGCATGACCGTAGCCAATATGGCAATACCGGCATCGGAGAGCTCAACAAAAGTCAGATTCTCATTAATCGTTTTTCGAAAAATCCACAGAAGAGCAGTCGCAATAAAGATGACCATCACGCGCACTTCCTGATGCGTGAGCGGCCCCAGGGCTTTTATTTCCTGATCGATAATTTTCTCGGCTTTTTTGAAGCTGCCCAGCTTGTTGGGAAACAGCACGTGAGTCAGCATCCAATAAGTGACAAATAGCATGACCATGGAGAATGGAAAGCCTACTTTCATCCAGCTAAAAAAGGTAACGTCAATTCCATGGTTGGTCTTTAATATACCGGCCATTACGATGTTAGGTGGCGTACCGATGAGTGTAGCAATTCCTCCCACATTAGCTCCATAGGCAATTCCGAGCATCAGGACCAGGGCAAAGTTTCGAACACCTTTGGAGGTACTCTCCTCATCTTTCAAAAGCAAGTTGACCACGGAAATGGCGATGGGCAGCATCATTACTGCAGTGGCCGTGTTACTGATCCACATACTGAGAGCTGCTGTTGCCAGCATAAAGCCGAGAATTATTCTGTTGGCTCCAGTTCCTGTAATCCGGACGATTCCCAGTGCAATTCGTCTGTGTAAGTTCCACTTTTCCAATGCCAGAGCAAGCATAAAACCACCCAGAAAAAGGAATACAATGTCACTCGCATAGGGAGCTGCTGCTTCTTTTATAGGCATCACATCCAACCATGGAAGCAAAAGAACGGGGAGTAATGCGGTTACCGGGATAGGTACCGCCTCAGAAATCCACCAAACCAGCATAAAAGCGGCAACGCAGATAACTTTCCAGGCATCCGTACTTAGCGATTCAGAAGGAAAGATGAGAGCTATAAAAAACACCAACGGACCTAGCACAAGTCCAGCGGTTTTCTTGGTCAATTTCATCGGCTTTGGTTTTTGCCGCGATTTTTACGCGATGCCCAAAGATAAAAATCAACCCTAGATGATAATCAGTAACCTAAAGTCACTCGCCAAAAAGAAAAGATGCAAAGACAGTAGCCATGAAATACCTTTGCGGCTGAAGTTTCAGCCCATCAAGCTGTTCACCCGTTGTAAGATCGGCAGACAATCGAAGACCAATAGCATTGAAACCGTCCATTTGCTTGCTGTAAAATGCAAACTCGGTGAGGCCACTAACTTTGGCGTAGTCGAGGAATTGCCCTTCTTCCTTAATGTAGAATTCATCGAAAGCTCCGGCATACCCGTTTCCAGCAGAAAGACTCATCGCCAGTCCAAAGTGTATCGAAAAGAATTTATCATTGAATTCATTGGCAAAGCTCCCAAGCTGAAAGAGAAAAGGAATCGTCAAAAACTCTTCGTAGTATGACGTATCGTTTACATAAGCCGAACGAAAAAAATTGATTTCCAGTCCCGTTTTGAAAGTAAACTCTTCAAAATCTCCCGCAAGCAAAGTCAGGCCTCCATTGAAGTTTGCTCTGTGAAAAGTTTTCCCTGGCACTCCTCCTTCAGATGTCCTTTTGAAAAACCCCATCCCAGGCGAAAACCCAAAGTAGACTGGAGACTGCTCCTCAATTTTGTTAGTGTCCGATTTAGTTTCTGGATCTTCCTCATCTTGTGAAATACAAAAAAATGGAATCAGTAAAAAAGCTATAGCTACAGAAGCAAACCGAATAGAAAAGGCAGATAATGGACGGGCAATTTTCATATCTCGTGGATTGGATAGTGTCGGTAAAAAGTTATAAAAAAACCTGAACAACCGATTTTCCTCAAGAGCCAGGCCATGTGGCGCATTGTCTTATTTTTGACATCCATGACTGATCTAATCTGGAAATATAAAACGTACGAAGAGCTTACCAAGGACGAGCTTTACGACTGTCTTGCGCTGCGCGTAAAAGTTTTCGTGATTGAGCAGGATTGTCCTTATCAGGAAGTCGATGGAAAGGACCGGCAAAGTGATCACTTTTTTGGTGTAGACGCGGATGAAAAGATTGTAGCTTATGCACGTATTCCGCACCCGGGAGTATCTTACCAGGAACTTTCGATGGGGCGGATTGTGGTTGACCCTTCAATTAGAGGAAAAGCCATCGGAAAAGAGTTGATGGTGAAAGCGATGAATGAGTTGAAGAAAAAATGGGGTAACGTTGCCATTCGAATTTCTGCTCAGCAACACCTCAAACTTTTCTACGAACACTTCGGATTTCTTCAGGTCAGCGAAATGTATCTCGAAGATGACATCCCACACATAGAAATGCTCTACACACCTAAAACAAATTAAATGAACAAAGACATTGAAAACCAATTGGACGCGCTCGAAAAGTCCAAAAACGAAATGCTCTCAATCCTGAGCCAGTGGAGCGAAGAAGAGCTCAATCAAAAACCGGATGACAAAAGCTGGAGCGCACTTCAGGTAGTGGAGCACGTGATGGGTTCGGAAAAAGGAACTCTCGGCTACATGAAGAAAAAGACTCAGGCTTCGCCAGAAGATTTGCCTGAAGCCACTGAGGAAAACCGACTGGCTTCAATTCAGCTCAACGAGGTTTTGAAATCCACAAAACGATATGAGAAACCGGACGTGATGCCAGAACCAGAGGGCAAGTTCAGCTTCGATCAATACACCGAGGAGTGGAACAAGCTCAACCTCGCCTATCGCGATTTTTTCGAAAACCTGGACAATGCATATCTCGACCGGCAGGTTTTTAGACATCCTTTTTCAGGAATGCTCAGTGCCAGACAAACAATAGATTTTTTGATCAATCACATTGCTCATCACATTCACCAACTCAATCGCATTAAACAAGCGCAATAAAAAAGGAGCAGAATACCTGCTCCTTTCTTTATTCATACGAAAATCAAAAGTTTAATCACTCCCCTTCCGGAAGTTTGAAGTTGATCGGCAGAGTCATTTCCACAGCCACAGCCTTGCCGTCTTTTTTACCAGGCTTCCATTTTGGCATTTGTTTCAATACTCTTATAGCTTCAGCATCGAGTGCTCTATCCACTCCCTTCAGAATCTTAATATCTGAAATGCTTCCGTCAGCATTCACGGTGAAACCAGTATATACATTTCCTTCAACACCTGCATCTTTCAGGTTTTCGGGATATTTAAGGTTCGCTCCCATGAATTCGTAAAGCTTATCCATCCCACCGGGGAATTCAGGTTGGGTATAGTTTTCCGGAACACCTTCACCTCTTTGTACAATATCCATTTCTTCAACACCTGCCAGAGTTGGATCACTCGGGCTTGGTGGTGCTGGCGGATTAGGCACTTCGGAGTTTTTCGTTGAAATTGTGGACGTGGCTGACTCGCCCTCGTTTTTCTGGCACGAAGCCAAAGCAATCATCCCTCCCAAAACGGGGATGAAAAGTGCGTAGCGAAATTTGCTCCAAACTGAGGAGCTCGGTTTGTTGATCATCATAATTCTACGTTTTAACATTGATTGATTTATAAAAGAGTGTACAAGTTCTTTTCTGTTGATTCCCATCGCTTTGGCCACAAGCAATTCCTGATATTCCAGTTTGTTGGCGAGCTGCTCTGTCACCACCTGATCGGCAGCAAATTCGTGCACCTCGGCCAGTCTTTTTCCATAAAACCAGGCTACAGGGTTGATCCAAAAAATGGCTTTGGTCAGTTCTGCAAAAAACAAGTCGATGGCGTGCTTCTCGCGCAAGTGCACCAATTCGTGGTTGAGTATCGACAGCTGGTCTTCTTTGTCCAGACCCGGTTCCAGGTAAATACGACCGAAAAATGAGAACGAGCCGCCAATCGGACTTTCGTAAACTCTGTTGCCCAGTTCTGGTAATGGGACTGCCTGCTTTACAAATTGATTCAGACGAAGCACGCGAATCGAACTCCTCAGCAAGAGAGCCAGAGCTACTAGACAATAGAAAACTATCGTCAAAGTCATGTAGTTAATGCTTGAAGCAGCAGTTGTGCCACCGCCTATTTCCACAGCCGGAAGCTTGAAAGCTGCGTTGCCGATCGTATTCGAAACTGACTCGGGGAAAATGAGCAAAGGCAGCGCAAACGTGGCTATAATAGCCGAAACAAGATAGGCCCTGGCCCAACCGAAATGCGTTTCGCCTTGAAGAAAGATTCTGTAGATGGCATAAAAAATTGCCAGAGCAAGATTCATCAAAAGGAAAGTAGTGAGACTCATTTTTTCTGGTTTTTCAGGGTTTCTAAAACTTCATCGAGCTCTTCGATGCTCATCTTTTTTTCGTTCACAAAAAAGGAGATCATGCTTTTCACAGAATTGTCGAAGTAGCCTTTCATCAGCCTATCGGTGGCAAACTCTGTGTAGTCGTCTTTATCGACTATAGGAAAATACCGGTGACTTCTTCCAAACGACTCGTGTTTCACAAATCCTTTTTGCTCTAGAATGCGAACGATCGTTGACACCGTGTTATACGCTGGCTTCGGACTGGGTAACTTCGGAATAATCTCTTTCACAAAACCCTTTTCCAATTCCCAGAGCACTTGCATCACCTGTTCCTCTGCTTTTGTTAATTCTTTCATGTGCTTCTTTTTTCGTTGAGACGATCTGTTTTCCAATTTCTTCACTACAAACATAACTAATTTTTTAGTTTTAGCACTAAAACTTTAGTTTATAAATTTCATTTCTATCGGAAACACCAGTTTTTACGGGCTTTCCCGAGAGTTCAAACTTGATAACTTCAGATTTATAACTTTGAAATTGGATTTAATAACCGAACGTCCGATACTTGAGCTCCGTAAGCACAGCTGATGAAGATCTATTTCCTTACCCAATATTTTCCGCCAGAGACAGGCGCTCCCCAAAACCGGCTTTATGAGTTGGCGTTGCAATTGCAGCAAAAGGGTGATGAAGTGATTGTGCTCACCGCCATGCCCAACTATCCCGACATGCGGATCAAAAAAGGCTACCGCTGGCGCCTTTGGAAGACAGAAATTATTAATGGAATTAAGATTCACCGATCGGCCATCTTTGTCACCCGGGCAAGATTTGTACTGGCAAGGCTGCTCAACTATTTTTCATTCGTTTTCACGTCCTTTTGGCTCGGGCTGTTTAAGATCAAAAAGGGAGATTTTCTTTTTTGCGAATCTCCTCCCCTCTTTCTGGGAATTACTGCCAGAGCGCTTAGCAAGTGGAAAAAAATCGATATGATTTTTAATGTTTCCGACCTCTGGCCAGAAAGTGCTGAAAAATTGGGGATCGTCACCAACAAGCGGTTCTTGAAAATGGCCACTCGTCTTGAAGAGCACCTTTATAAGAAAGCCACGATGATTTCTGGGCAAACAATGGGCATAGTGAACAACATTCGCTCACGTTTCCCAGATAAAAAAGTAATCTGGCTGCCGAACGGTGTCAATACCGAGCAAATCATTTCTATGAAAACCGACAAACAGCAGTGGCGGAAGAAAATGGGATTTGAAGAAAGCGACTTCCTGTTTTTTTATGGTGGTATTTTAGGCTATGCCCAGGGACTTGAAGTCATTTTGAAAACAGCCGACAAGCTCCGCCATGAAGAGCACATCAAATTTATTCTTCTCGGTGATGGTCCGGAAAAAGAAAGTCTAATGCTCATTGCCGACCACCTCGAGCTAGACAACGTTTATTTTTACGACTCGGTTAGTCGTGACAATATCCCTGAAATCATCAGTGCCATTGACGTCTCGGTGATCCCATTGAGAAAGATCGAACTTTTCAAAGGTGCCATTCCCTCAAAAATATTTGAAAGTCTGGCGCTCGAAAAACCCATTTTGTTGGGGGTTGAGGGAGAAGCCTATGACCGATTTATAAAAGAAGGAAACTGCGGTTTGGCTTTTGAACCAGAAAATGCCCAGTCGCTAACGGATGCTGCACGGCAATTAATGGAAGATCCAGAGCTCACCAGAAAGCTCGGCAAAAATGGTCTCGATTACGTAAGAGAATATTTCGAAAGGAGCAAAATTGCCAGTAAATTTCGAAGTGAATTAATGGAATTTAAGAGCGGAAAAGATGACCCCGAGAGTACTTAGAAATTTTCAGATGTTTTCAGCAGGTTTGCTGGCTTTTCTGATTCCTATCAGCAAATTACTCACCTCCTACGCCATTGTTTTATGGGTTGTTTCTTCACTTCTGATGTGGCAAACTAAAGGCAAAAGCAAGTGGTCTAAAAGAGGACTCTGGGCGCTGATAGCTTTTTATATTTTTCACCTAACTGGCCTGATTCACACAACTAATTTTGATTATGCCTTTCTTGACCTGGGAATGAAAGTCAGCTTTTTACTGATGCCACTCATTTGGTTAGGCAGTCGCAAATTCTCCTCACGGCAAACTGATTTGGTGATGAGTGCTTTCACCATCGGAGTGCTTGTTGTAGCCAGTTATTCAGTTGTAAATGCTTTTATCAAATTTTCCGAAACGGGAAGCCAAAATGTTTTCTACTACACGGATTTTGCCACCATGCATCCGTCCTACCTATCGATGTATGCACTTTTTGCTTTCTCCTACATTGTGCTTTCACTATCTGGGAAAAGACTGTTTTTAGGTATCCATCGAAAATGGATCTACGCTCTGATTCTTCTTTTTTTACTTATTTACATCAATCTCCTGGCATCAAAAGCAGGTGTCCTTCTCGCTCCTGTTGCCATAGTTATTCTAAGCATCCTGATTGCTCGGTTTAGAAAGTCAGCGAAAAAAGGGTTGGTTTACGCGGCTTCTTTGCTTGCTGTTTTTGGAGTTTCCCTGTTCTTTTCTACTCAGACTATTAATCGGATTAAGAATATGATCACCATCACAGCAGAAGCTACTGAAGATCAAAATACAGAATCTAATCCCGGCCAATTGGAGCCAGAAGATACTGAGAGCACCACTGCTCGCATCACCACCTGGACCGCTTCACTGAGAGTTATCGAGAAAAATTGGCTTTTCGGAACTGGCACGGGAGATGTGAAAATCGCTCTGGCAGAGGAGTACACTGCTATGGGACAATTTGAACTTGCAGAAGATCAACTCAATTCTCACAATCAATACCTACAAACCTGGGCAGCTCTGGGTATTTTTGGAACTTTTGCTCTAGTTCTGACATTGCTCTTTGGACTTTTTGAAGCTATCCGCAAGGATAAAAACCTCCTATTCCTGTTCATTTTCATAATTTCTGCCAATATCTTTGTTGAATCCATGCTCGAAGTGCAGGGAGGTATTGTATTCTTCGCTTTCTTCTTTGGGCTACTAATCACCTCCACCCGATCAAAGGAAAGATTTGTAAAATGAACGTATCAAAGAAATTTCTGGCCCCAACTCAAAACTTCGATGCTGACAGTGATGTCATTGAAGAGTTTGTGCATTCTTGTAATGAAGAAGGCCTCACTCAGCAAGCCATGGCTGTTTGTCTTTACTACAAAATCAGGGATGAGATTTTCTACAATCCTTTTGACATTCGGTTCGATTTCGAAAATGTGACGAGCAGTTCCGTGATTGAAAAAGGTCATGGTCATTGCATCGACAAGGCTGGACTTATGGTTTCCTGCTGTCGTTTGCTCGGTATTCCCGCAAGACTGGGACTTGCCAAGGTTCGCAATCACATGGGAACGGCCAAATTGGAGAAAATTCTAAAGACAGACATTCTCGTTCCACACGGCTACACGGAAGTTTTCCTTAACGAGAAATGGATTAAATGCACCCCCGCATTCAACAAATCTCTCTGTGAAAAGCTAGGAGTGAAACCACTGGAGTGGGATGGGAAGTCGGATTCGCTCTTTCAGCAGTTCGACCGAGAGGATGGCGGTTTTATGGAATACATCGAAGACTATGGCACCTTCGAAGATATCCCTCAAAACCTGATCTCCTGGTTGATGAAAAAGGAGTACCCTCACCTGGTTGACGAAGAAGGAAACCTGTCTTCTGCAGCTCTAAAAGTCGAGGAATAAAAATCTAAACTTTCGATTAATCCTGGTTGGCTACTTCTCTGGTCGACTTGTTACTTTTTCCAGACTTCTTTTGATTGTCAAGTGAAGCTTTCACAAACTCAATAAAAAGAGGATGTGGATTCGCCACAGTACTCTTATACTCTGGGTGGAATTGAACCCCTACAAAATAAGGGTGCTTCGGAATTTCTACAATTTCCACAAGTCCTGAATCGGGATTAAATCCTGTAGGCACCATTCCAGCTTTGGTGAAAGCTTCGATGTAGTCGTTGTTGAACTCAAAGCGGTGACGGTGGCGTTCTTCCACTTCAGCTTTTCCGTATGCTTCTCTGGATTTAAAGCCTTCTTTCAGTTCGCAGGTGTAGGCTCCGAGACGCATTGTTCCACCGAGGTTGGTGATCGACTTTTGCTCTGCCATCAAAGAGATCACAGGATTCGGAGTGTACTCTTTAATCTCAGTTGAGTGGGCATCAGTAAGTCCCATGACATTGCGTGCAAACTCAATTACGGCACACTGCATTCCCAGACAAATTCCGAAAAACGGAACATTGCCTTCTCTGGCCCATTTCACAGCATCGAGCTTTCCATCTACTCCGCGAGAACCAAATCCAGGAGCCACCATCAGGCCGTCAATTCCCTCTAGCTTTTCATCCACATTTTTTGCTGTGAGTTCTTCGGAGTGAATCCACCTCAGGTCTACTGCAATTTCTTTTTCTGCCCCAGCGTGAACGAAAGCCTCTGCAATCGACTTGTAGGAATCTTTGAGCTCAACATACTTTCCAACCAATCCGATTTCGACTCTATGCTTTGGATTTTTGTGACGCGACAAAAAGCTCATCCATTTCTTGAGGTCGTGCTTCTTGCGCGTTTTCATGTTTAGCTTTTCGAGCACAACATCGTCCAGCTTTTCTTCGAGCATCAAGAGCGGTACATCGTAAATCGTGTCGGCATCGATACTCTGGATCACGGCATTTTGAGCTACGTTACAAAACTTAGCCACTTTGTTTCTAATAGAAGTTGAAAGGTCGTGCTCGGTTCTGCAAACGAGGATTTCTGGCTGCACACCAAACTCGAGCAGCTGTTTCACGCTGTGCTGCGTTGGCTTGGTTTTGAGCTCTCCGGCAGCAGCCAGGTAAGGAATCAAAGTGAGGTGAATCACGATGCAGTCGCCTTTTTTCTCCCACTTCATCTGGCGCACAGCCTCGATGTAAGGCAGTGACTCAATATCACCTACAGTTCCGCCAATTTCGGTTATCACAAAATCGTATTCGCTTTTGCTTCCCAAAATCTGCACACTGCGCTTAATCTCGTCAGTGATGTGAGGAATGATCTGAACGGTTTTCCCCAAATACTCACCCTTGCGCTCTTTGTTGATTACGCTCTGGTAAATTCTTCCGGTAGTGATGTTGTTGGCTTGCGAGGTCAACACATTGGTAAACCTTTCGTAATGCCCGAGGTCGAGGTCGGTTTCGGCACCATCGTGAGTCACGTAGCACTCTCCGTGCTCGTAGGGGTTTAGCGTACCCGGATCGATGTTGATGTAGGGGTCAAACTTTTGGATGGTCACCCGATAGCCGCGCGACTGAAGCAGTTTGGCCAGTGATGCTGAGATTATTCCTTTTCCGAGAGAAGATGTCACTCCACCTGTGACAAAGATATACTTGGTGGTTCCGGGCATTGTTCCGTAATATTTAAATGAAGAATTACGGAGCGCAAAGGTAGAAAATTAAACGGTGCCCGATCGCAGAATTATCAACGATCGAACCTTCTTTTGAATCGGCTTTTGCGTTCTGTGTGATAATTGTGATCCCCTGGTTTTTGCTTTCTCCCTTTGGAGCCCACATACTGAACTACATAGAACATAAACACAATGGCGAGCACCTCCTCAAGACCCAGATAATTATTCGAATCTTTCAAAAAAGCGAGCCAGTCACCAACGTTAAAATCAGTTAGGATAGCATGGCTCGATACCAGAGCACCAGCTTTCAAAATGCCTTCCCGATGCTCAATAAAATGAACGTAGCCAATCCACTGGCCAATGAAGTAAACGAGCAATGTGGCTAAACCAGCCCCAAACAGAAAGAAAAACCTATAACTGCGGTGTGGCTTCACCAGGCTGACGATCAACCCTCCTGCAGCTCCGGTGATGGCAAGTTGAACATAGCTGATAAATCCAAAGCTGATAACCGCGTAGCCCCAAAACAAGCTCCCGAAGTAAACCAGGATGATTAGAGAAACAGCCGCAAAAACCCACTTCACATTTTTATCGATCCAATTTTCGAGTGTCTCCAATTCCATTTGGAAAATCTGATTTTGAGAAATTCGTGAGATGCGAATTAACGCAATTCAGCATAATTTTTAGGAAAATCGAGGTATTCCAAAAAGCCGGTGCCCGCAAAAGCTTCTTGCCAGGAGTCGATGTCGAAAGTTAATTTGGCGATGGCGCAAGTCGGCATGTCCACATGTTCGTTGGAGTAGTACCCGACCAAACTGCTGAGGCCCGGGTTGTGACCAAAAACCACAGCACTATTCCAGTTGTCGTCCAGAGCTTCAACAACACTACTGAGATCCGTGACCTGAGCTTCGTAAATCCTGTTATCCAGACCTATGTCGGTAATGGGCTTTCCGAGTTCCTGAGCAAAAATCTCAGCTGTAGTTTGAGCGCGTTTGGCAGGACTGGAAACGAGGCCATCTACCGATTTCTCTCTTTCTACAAACTTTTTTGCCATGAATGGAATATCACGAAGACCTCTGTCGTTGAGTGGTCGGTCGAAATCTCGCTGATTGCGATTGGCCCAGGAAGACTTCGCATGTCGGTGAATGTAAAGCGTTTTCATCGCGGAAATTTCGCTGCAAGATAGGCCAAAAAGAGAAAAACCCCACAGACGTTTCTGTGGGGTTGTTTCTTTAGCCTAAATACTAATAACCTTAAGTTGCTTAATTATGAGAACCTTCAAAATTAAGTTGCGCCCAAGTCTACGGGAGGCACTCGTTTTAGGTTTAGATTTTTCTGAAGAATCTTCCTGAGAAAAGCTTAACTCTCTTGCAGTCAGAAAGAAAAATTTTAAAAAAAATTAATGTTGGCGCTGATGTGACCGAAGACTAGATTTCTACTCTTCCGTAGATCAACTTTTCAATTGGTCATATCTAAAACAGCTCATTTCGTGGTCGTTCACCATGCCGCTGGCTTGCATGTGTGCGTAAACTGTTGTCGGCCCAATAAATTTGAAACCTCTCTTTTTCAAATCCTTACTCAACCTCTCGGCCCTGTCGGTTTTTGCTGGTACTTCAGAAAGATTTTTCCTGGCGTTTTGAATGGGTTCATGGTCTACAAAACTCCAGATGTAATCGCAAAAGGTGCCAAACTCTTTCTGCACTTCGAGAAATCGCTGAGCATTGTTGATGGCTGATTCAATTTTTAGCCGATAGCGGATGATGCCTTCATTTTGGAGAAGCTTATCGATATCGTTCTCCGAAAACTTTGCGACCTTCTCGGGATCGAATCCCGCAAACGCCTTTCTGAAGTTTTCCCGTTTCTTCAAGATTGTGAGCCAACTCAAGCCCGCCTGGAAAGTTTCGAGTAGCAGAAACTCAAACATTTTTCGGTCATCCCGAATAGGAACTCCCCATTCTTCATCGTGGTATTTTTGGTAGAGCGGATCGGAACCGACCCAGCCACAGCGGTGTTTTTGAGCCATCTCAGGATTTTTGGTGATGAGACGAATTTAGCTAATTATCCGTCCGTCTTCCATCTGAATGATACGATCTGTTTTGGCGGCAAAATCGTCATCATGGGTCACCACTAGCAGTGAGAGATTCTCTTCATGACCAATGTCTTTGAAGATATTGAAAACATTATTGGAGTTTTTCGAATCGAGATTTCCGGTAGGTTCATCCCCCATGATGATAGAGGGATTATTGATCAAAGCCCTGGCAATGGCCACCCGCTGCTTTTGACCACCCGAAATCATCGTGGCTTTTTTGTGGGCCTGATCCTTAATGTCGAGCAGGCGGAGCTTCTCCATGGCGTCTTCCCTTATTTCATCTTCCGACTTTTTGGCGAGTTTCCTGGCCGGCAACATCACATTTTCCAAAACAGAGAACTCGGGCAACAGGTAGTGGAATTGAAAGACAAATCCGATGTGCTCGTTTCTAACCCTCGCCAGTTGATTTGCAGACTGGCCAGTGAGCTTTTCGCCATCGAGATAGAGACTGCCGGAATAATCCGTGTCCATCGTGGAAAGGATATAAAGCAAGGTCGACTTTCCACATCCCGACTTCCCCATAATCGAAACGAATTCACCTTTTTCGACATCGAAGCTTATGTCTTTCAGTACATGAAAGTCCACGGGGTCAGTAAAGTGTTTGTTGATATTTTCGGCTTTCAGAACTGTTCCCATTTCACTGACCTCTAATGATTTCTACCGGATCAATTTTTTGCGCCTTCGAAGCCGGTAAGTAACCGGCAAGAAAAGTCGAAATAAGCGCAAAGACAATCCCAATGGTGTAGTAAAGTGGATCGTAGTTTACCGGATAGGTTTTGATTGTCGGCAAGGCCTCGGTTTCAAATGGAGCATTGTCGATGAGCACCGAAACTCCGTAGCCGAGAATCAACCCCAGCAGTCCTCCAGCCAAACCGATCAGCAGGGCCTGTGAAATAAAAATCATCTTAACGTCCTTGCCGGCAAAACCCGTGGCTTTCAAAATGGCGATGTCATTCATTTTCTCGTAGATCACCATGTTCAATATGTTGTAGATGCCAAATCCAGCCACTATCAAAAGCGTGATGGAAACGGCATAGGTAATCAGATTTCTTATAGAGGTCCCAGTTTCGAACTGAGCATTTGCTGCTTTGATATCAACTGCGCTGATATTGAACTGGCGCTCGAGTCGCTCAGCCATTGGCACTGCATTTTCGATGTTGTGCAACTTCACATTGATATCGGTGATGTAATTTTTGGGTTCACCCAAAATTCGCTGAGCGGTGGATAGGTTGACGTAGCTCTGTTTGTCGTCTACCTCTGCCAGCCCACTCTGATAAATCCCAACGATCTTAAGCGGAAAAATGTCTCCGCGAACAGTGCCTACCTGCACTTTGTCTCCCACTCCAACCGACATCTTTTTCGCGATTCCAGCTCCCAGCAAAATTCCGTTCTGATCGTTGTTGAGCGCTCTTGCACTTCCTTCAACAATGTAATCTTGCATGTTAAAAAGACGAACCTCCTCGAGAATATTCACGCCATTCACTACTCCATTGAGCTCAATCGCACCAGAAATGTAAAACACCTGTGCTACCACTTGAGAGGTCACTCCCTTCACCTGTTCTTGCTTTTCCAGGTGATTGATGATGGGCAAGGCGTTGTGGATGCGCTTGAGGCTCTGCTTTGGCTTGATCGACCGGATGACGTTGAAGTCGCCAACATAGTTCTCATCCCGCTCTATCGGTTGCTTTTCGCTCGGCTTAATCTCATTAAAAAGATGGATGTGAGGTGTCCTATTCAGAATAAGTCCATCTAGAAGTCCGTTCAGACCGGTCATAAAGCTAACCATGATGATGAAAGTACCGATTCCAAACGTCACACCGAGTGCGGCAATTCCCGTCTGCTTTCTTCGCGACAGCAAGTGCTTTTTCGATATGCCTAAAATGACCTTCCAGTTCATCTACTCGGGTTTGGTAATTATTGTCGTTGAATCGATACCAGAAACAATCTCAATTTTCTCCATGCTTTTAATTCCGGTTTCCACATCGAGCGTATCGCCTTGGGTAATCACTCTTTTGCCCTCCAGCAAAAACGATCTTGGAATGGTTAAGGAGTTTTTCTTTTCGGCCACGATGATGTTTGCTTCTCCAGCTAATCCCGGGTAAAGCTTTTCGGGCTTTTCGATGAGTTTGCCCTGTGCTCTGAAAGTTTGCGACCGTTCATCTTTGAGTGGAAAGATCTTGCTCACTTCAGCTTCGTAAATCTCATTTGGAAAAGCATCCAGGGAAAGGATAATTTTTTGACCAACTGACAGATCTGAAATGTCCACCTCATCAACTCGCATTTCGAGGACAAACTCATCTGCCCTTCCGATAGCCGCCAGTGGTTGTTGTGGTGAGACAAGCTCACCTCTTTCCTTCAGGATGTCATAGATTTTCCCATCGATTTGGCTTCTAAGCACAAACTCATCTGCATTGGTGAGTGCAGCCTGATAATTATTTTCCGCCTGGGTGAGCTGAGTATTCAACTCATCGCGAGTTCTTTTTAATTGGTTTTGAAGCTGCTCGAGGTTGTGTTTTGCGTTCTTGTAAGCGAGCTCTCTTCTTTCTAGTTCAGCTTTCGAACCGATGTTTTTCTCCCAGAGTCTTTGCTGGCGCATGTAGTTCATCGAATCGTTCTCCAGTTTCATTTGAGCATCGGAGATTCGAGCTTTCAAATCGTTTAAGACTGTCTGCTGGCCGCGTGCATTTTGTCTGGCAAGTTGCAGTTGAGCTCTGGCATTTTCCACATTCAGTTCGGGAGCTTTGTTTTGGATTTTTAAAATAGCGTCACCCACTTTTATTGAATCACCCTCGCTCACCAGAATTGAATCTATGATTCCAGTTGCTACAGAATAGGCCTGGTAAAAATCTTCGGGTTCCACGATGACTGAAGCGTAAACAGATTCTGTGATATCTTCTACATCAGGCTTCACTTGCTCGGAAGAATCGTTGCAAGAGGTGATTAGAAATGTTGAGCTAAGGCAGGTGAGCAGCAGCAGAGCGATGTTTTTCAATTGCTTCATTTTTGGGTAAGATTCCATTCTATACACAAAGTAAATCGTTTTGACGTGATCTTCAGTGCTTCCAAATTAATATCAGCCAACAACCTGAGGGCGATCAGGATTTTGAAGAAATGAAAAAGCCCCGCTCTCCTTTCGGAAAGCGGGGCTTCTGGTTATGAAAAATCAACTTCTATTAATTGATGTGGAAGACTTCTTCCTTCTCAATTTGTTTGCGGAAAACAATTTCTCCGTCAAATACATCCAGTACAACTGGTTCGTCTTTGTCGACCTTGTTGGCGAGTAAGTATTTCGAGAACTCGTTGAGTACCTCTTTTTGGATCACTCGCTTCACCGGTCTGGCACCAAATTGAGGATCGAATCCTTTTTCGGCCAGATAGCTGATGGCATCTTCGCTCACCACCATGCGGATGTTATTTTTGGTCATCCGTTCTCCAAGTCGCTGCAGTTGAAGTTTTACAATTCCTGCAATCTGCTCGCGAGTGAGTGGAGTAAACATGATGATCTCATCTACTCGGTTGAGGAACTCAGGACGCATTTGTTTTCTCATCAATTCAAACACTTCACCTCTGGTGCTTTCAAAGGTTTGCTCTTCCATTCCAGGCTCCATGTTGTCGTAGTTTTCCTGAATGATTCCTGAACCGATGTTTGACGTCATGATCACGATTGTGTTTTTGAAGTTCACCACGCGACCTTTGTTGTCTGTGAGTCGGCCGTCATCCAGCACTTGCAACAAGATATTGAACACATCCGGGTGCGCTTTTTCGATCTCATCGAGCAGTATCACCGAATATGGTTTTCTGCGAACGGCTTCGGTGAGTTGTCCACCTTCATCGTAACCAACATATCCCGGAGGTGCTCCGACCAGGCGGCTCACTGCGTGACGCTCCTGGTACTCACTCATGTCGATTCGGGTCATCGCGTTCTCATCGTTGAACAAATACTCGCTCAGTGCTTTGGCAAGCTCTGTTTTACCCACACCGGTAGTACCGAGGAAAATGAACGATCCAATCGGTTTTTTCTCATCTGCCAATCCGGAGCGACTTCTTCGAACAGCGTCACTCACTGCCTGGATAGCTTCTGTCTGACCAACCACTCGTTTGCCGAGTTCGTCTTCCAGTCGCAACAATTTTTCCTTGTCGCTCTCCAGCATTTTCTTCACTGGTATACCAGTCCAGTTGGCAACCACTTCAGCTACCTCTTCGGCATCCACCTCTTCTTTGATCATTTTGCTGTTGGCCTGAAGCTCAACGAGCTGTTTCTTACCTTCTTCAATCTTGCGTTCTTCCTCTTTCAAGCGACCATAGCGGATCTCAGCTACTTTACCAAAATCGCCATTTCGCTCGGCTTGCTCAGCTTCGTGCTTGAGGTTTTCCATCTCCTTTTTGGCGTTTTGTATGGTGTCAATCACATCACGCTCCGATTTCCACTTCGAGTAGAGGTCATCTTTCTGCTCGTTCAGGTTGGCGAGTTCGAGATTGAGGTCAGCCTGCTTTTGAGCGTCATTTTCGCGCTTGATCGCTTCCTTCTCAATTTCGAGTTGCATGATTCTTCTTTCGATTTCATCTAGCTGCTCGGGTTTTGAGTTGATCTCCATACGGAGTTTGGAAGCGGCCTCATCAATCAGGTCGATAGCCTTATCTGGCAAATGCCTGTCGGTGATGTAGCGTGTAGACAGTTCTACTGCAGAGATAATCGCATCATCCTTGATCTGCACCTTGTGGTGGTTTTCGTACTTCTCCTTGATCCCTCGCAAGATGGAGATTGCCGACTCGCGATCGGGCTCGTCCACCATCACTTTCTGGAATCGTCTTTCCAGAGCCTTGTCCTTCTCAAAGTACTTTTGATACTCGTTCAAGGTAGTGGCTCCGATTGCGCGGAGTTCACCGCGTGCGAGCGCAGGCTTCAGAATGTTAGCTGCATCCATGGCACCTTCACCGGCACCGGCTCCAACAAGGGTGTGGATCTCATCGATAAACATGATGATTTGACCTTCTGACGACTGAACTTCTTTCACCACGCTTTTCAATCGCTCCTCGAATTCACCTTTGTACTTTGCTCCGGCAATCAAGGCGCCCATGTCGAGCGAGTAGATGGTTCTGTCGGCCAGGTTTTCGGGTACATCGCCATTGATAATCCTGTGGGCAATGCCCTCAGCAATGGCCGTTTTACCAACACCCGGCTCACCGATAATTATCGGGTTGTTCTTGGTTCTCCTGGTGAGAATCTGCAGCACTCGTCTAATTTCATCATCGCGACCAATAACCGGATCAAGTTTACCTTCTTTGGCAAGTTGATTCAGGTTTTTGGCGTACTTGTTCAGAGAGTTGTAAGTATCTTCCTGACTGGCAGAAGTCACTTTGGATCCTTTGCGCAGCTCTTCTATGGCGGACTTCAAATCCTTTTTGTTCACGCCATTGTCTTTCAATAGCTGGCCTGCGCTGTCTTTGCTTTCTAAAATTGAAAGGAAAAGATGCTCCAGCGAAACGTACTCGTCTCCAAACTCTTTGAGCATGTTCATGGCTCCTTGGAGAGTGGCATTAGCTTCTCGTGAGAGACTGAGTTGTCCGCCTTCTACTTTAGGATATCCTTCTACAATGCGATCGAGTGCCTGCGAAAACACGTTGACGTTTACATTCAATTTTTTCAAAAGAAACGGCATCACGTTTTCATCAACCTCGAGCATTGCTTTGAGCAGGTGAGCATTTTCGATGCTCTGCTGACCAAATCCCATAGCGATTTGCTGTGCTTTGGAAATGGCCTCCTGCGACTTTATTGTAAATTTTTCAAAATTCATTTCTCGGGTTTTTAGTTGAGTTTAATTCGATTCTGTTTTATCAATTCGCGATCCACCCACTGAAGTGCTCTAAAGTTCGGAAATTTTGACACTCAAAACTAGCTGAAGCTGCCTTTATTTCAGACTTTCAGCGATTTTACTGACCTTTTTTCCAGTTGATGAAATTCCCACCTTTGGGAACTTAAAAATTGTACCTTCGAAAACATGAAAGTCTTTCTGGTAGGATACATGGGAAGTGGGAAATCCACTGTTGGCAAGCCTCTGGCGAGAGAGCTCGGAGTAGACTTTTTCGACCTCGACAAATTCATTCGCAAGACGGAAGGAAAATCGGTTGAAGAAATCTTTGAAAAAGAAGGAGAAACAGTTTTCCGCGGCTTAGAGAGAAAGGCACTAAAAAGAATGATGGCCGAAAACGACAATTTCGTCCTGGCTACAGGAGGTGGCACTCCTTGCTTTTACGATAATATGAAGGTGATGAATGACACGGGCATCACAGTTTACCTAAAAATGGACGTGGCAAGCTTAGCTTACCGACTTAGGCATGCAAATGAAGTACGTCCACTGCTTGCTGATAAAAATCCCGAAGACCTTGAAGCTTTTGTGAAACAACACCTCGAAGAGAGGATTGAATTTTATGAAGATGCTCAAAAAATAGTTCCCGCTCTCGGCTTCGACCGAAAAAAGATCAGGACCCTGGCCGAAGAACTCAAAAATTACGTCAGGTAAACGGTGTGTTCTTTTTTGTCGAGGTCGACTTCGATGTGCTCTTTGATGTTTGTGGAAAGCGTAAGTCCAACATAATCAGCCCGAATAGGGAACTTTCTGTGGATGCGATCTACGAGTGTTGCTGTGGCCAGTTTTCTGATGTCCGTCTCGAGTAAAAATCGAGTGGCGTGAATCAGCGTTTTCCCGGAATTCAAAACGTCATCAACTAGAATGACAACCTTGTCTTTTAATACTTCAGAGTCAGCATCGAGGGTGATCTTACCTTTAATCGGCTTTTTCTTATCCATCTGAAGTTTGAGCAGACTCACTTCGAGCGGACTAATGTCACTTAGAATCTGAGCCAACTGCTCGGCAAAGATGTAACCCTGTTTGTAAATCCCGATGATCACAAGCTCCTTTTCTTTGTAGTTGTATTCGTAGATTTCGTGTGCAATCCGCTTGATCTTCTGATCGATCTGCTTGTGGTTCAGGATGAGGACTTTCTCTTCGGTCATTGCTTTAACTGAGTTTTTGGAAAGTCAAAAATATGCATTTTAACAGCGACAGCTGTAGGATGAACCAAATGTGTTTGAAGCTCCTGACTGTTCATTTGTGCCGGGCTGTGTGGTTCGCCAAAAACCTTACTTTTGGAATCATACCAGTGTAACACACATTATTCTAATGACCCTAATCAACCGACTTTTTTCTGCCAGTGCCAGTAAATCTCACCTTATCTGTCTGACGGCAATTTTCCTACTCTGCACTATTGGTTCTTTCGGGCAGACAGATACCCTTGAAAATTCTGGAAACACGTTTATCGGAGCGAATCTAAACCTGGGAATCTACTCGCCAATGGAGAGTGAAATCAGAGTAGAACCTCATCATGGCTTCCTGGTCAGGCCTGGGCTCTCGTTCCTGTTTCAAACGAAAGGAAATTCATTTTTTAAAATCGGGGTGGACTTTGCAAATTACCGATCAGGGCTAATCGACAGCACCAATTATTACGAAGAATACATTTCTGTTCCAGTTACTTTTCCTATCGTTCAAACTTCAGTCAATAAGGAGAACACCGACTTTGCTGTTTTGGTCGGACCAGAAATTTCGATACGCTCGAGAGCCGGGGTTGCCGATTCACTCGAGACGAATTACACAGTGCTTGACGAACCATTCGGTAGTCAGCTAAAATTCGGACTTGTGACGGAATTCTCGTTTTTAGTTTGGAGAGAGAAATCACTTCACACTTTCGGGATAAGAGCCTCAACCGATCTTTTCCAGTCGGCTTCTACAGTGACAGACTGGAGCGAAAGAAACTACTTCACAGCCGGATTCGTCTATTCTTTTTATTTCAAGCTCTGAGTCTAAAGAAGAGCTCACTTCCTTCTCGCGGTTTGAAGGGTTCTACTCTAGCAACCTTCTAAAAAGCTTCCTCTACAACCTGCATTGAAACACATAGGCACATAGGTTAGCGAAGGCACATAGAAAAGACTAGCAGTTTTATTAGGCTGATTTTCTTAACTTCAGACCACCTTAACCACTTATTTCATGTTAGCAAAGAAACTACTACGAAAGCAGACCTACGACATTCTGAATGTTGCGATAGAGGTTCACAAGCAACTCGGGCCAGGGCTTTTAGAAAGTGTTTATCACACATGTATGTTTAGGGAACTGCAATTGCGAGGTTTTCCTTTCAGAAGTCAGCTAGAGACTCCGATAAATTACAAGGGACTAGAACTTGAAGCAAGATTAAGATGTGACTTTTTGATCTTCGAAAATATCGTTGTAGAGCTAAAGGCCGTTGAGCAAATAGCTCCAGTTTATCAGGCTCAGATCCTAAGCTATATGCAGTTGCTCGAAGTTCCCAAAGGAATTCTAATCAACTTCCATGTGACAAACATTATGAAGGAAGGGCAGCAAACATTCGTGAATGAGATTTTCAGGAAGCTACCTGATTGAACATTGATGAAGTTTCAGAGTTCACAGTACATTTCTGAACGCTATACAACTCAGCCCAAACCACATAGATACATAGGCTTTCACAGACACATAGTTAAGGTTCTATGTGCCTTTGCGGAATTGGCAAATAAAACCCAACTGAACTCAATCTCCGAAAAGGTCAAACGAATTTAGATTTTCTACTGTGCCTATGTGGTTCACTTTTCATTCTAGCAAGCGACAAACCAAGCGTTACTACAAAAGCCTTTTCCCACTGTCTTAAAGCAATTTCTTCATTTGAATAAATAGCTCACTTCCTTCTCGCGGTTTGATTGAATTGTAGCAGCGTTCGAGTTTGCAGATTTCGAATTTTTCAGAAAATAGCTTTTCGTACTCTTCTTTGCTTCCGCCAAAAGGCGGCCCCTGTTCGGTGAGTGGAAAATCGAAAAGTACTCCGGCAAGCTCGCCACCTTTTATCAGTAATTCCTTCATTTTCTCAACATAATCCGTCCTAGCTGATGGTGGCAGAGCACAAAAGAAAGTCTGCTCCAAAATAAGGTCGTAAGTATCAGTGAGATCGAAGAAATTCTCAGCCAACATTTGTTTCTCGGGAAAGTCTGGTACCCGTTTTCGGAAATCATCAAACGCCTCCGGGGCCATATCGAGTAGAAAGACGTTTTTGAAACCTTTCTTCCACAGCTCCTCACCTTCATAGCTTCGGCCGCTTCCCGGGATTAGAATTTTTAAATCTTTGTTTTCCAGCGTTTGGCAAAATTCAATAAGCGGTGGAGATGCATAGCCGATATCCCATCCTGTCGACTGACTCTGATATTTCTCGCTCCAAAAATCTTTTGAAAATGATTTGTCTTCCATTCCTTTTTTAAATGAGGACTTTTTTACGATTATTCAATTGATACTTTCTTCTTTATTGAAAGAAAAGCCCGTTATCAAACTCTAAGCACCAAATTCCAAATGGCAAAGGACCGCTGTTCGAGCCAATTACCTCAATTTACTTAATTACCCTAATCCCTATTTCTCAAAAACTCCAATCGCCTCAATGTGCGCAGTGTGAGGGAATTGATCAACCAAAGAGAATTTTTTGAATTCGTATCCGGCCTTAATCAATTCCTCAGCATCTCTTGCCTGAGTGGCGGGATTACAACTCACATAGACAATTCTGTCGGCATCAATTTCAATCACTTTCTGAAGCGATTTCGGAGCAATTCCAGCACGTGGAGGGTCAATCACAATCGTACTGATCTTGCCGTTATACTCTGGAAATTCCTTTAAAAACTTACCTACATCGGCAGCGTGAAACTCAAGATTCTCAACTCCATTTCTTGCAGCATTGGCTTTGGCATCCTCAATTGCACTTTCTACAATGTCCACTCCAATCACCTTTCTGCCTGTGGATTTGGCCAAAAGCTGACCGATGGTTCCGGTTCCGCAGAAAAGATCCATTAAGAATTTGTCAGAGTCCGATTCTTCATCCGCATACTCGATGACTTTTGAATAGAGCTTTTCAGCGCATTTAGGGTTGGTCTGAAAAAAGCTGGTCATACTGATTTCAAACTCCAGTCCGTTTATCTTTTCAATAATCTTGGACTCGCCAAAAAGCAATTCTGTGTTCCCTTCGTTTGGCTCCACTCTATCGCCAACGTGCGTGTTGATGGTATGGATAATTCCAGCCAGTCGCTCACCGAAAAGATCCTTCATCTTTTCTACAAAAGCTTGTTTGTCGAATTGCTCAAGGTCGGTGGCGGAGGTAACCAAATTAACAAGAAGCTGATTGGTGTAGTAGCTTTTGCGGACCACGAGGTAGCGAAAAAAACCTTCTTTCTTTGGCGGATGCCAGGCTGGAAGACCTGTCGCTCTTAGAAACTCACGAATTTCGCTAAGCTTGTTTTCAAACTCCTCATCAAAAAGACCTGAGTCAGCATCGAGGTTTTCGACTTTCCACCAGGTGCCGCGGTGCTTAAACCCGAGACCAAAGTCATCGTGTTCTTTTCCCGTTTCGAGGTCGTGACGAATTTCGGAAAAGCTGTACTCCATCTTGTTCCGGTAGTGCCAAACTTCAGGAGATTCGATATACTCTTCAAAAAGATCATCCACATTTTCGATGTGGCCGATTCTTCGGTAGAGCTCTAGTGTTGTTCTCTTTTTGAAATCTTCCTGCAGCTCAAGAGGCAGTGTGGCGTAGGGTGCTCCCGGAATGGTTTGGAATCCGGTCGCCACCTCCTGAGGCGATTGCTCCAACACCTCAAGTGTTTTGCACTCGATGTGTCTTCTCTTACTCTTCACCACCTTTGCTCGCACACGCTGGCCTGGAAGTGAGTTTTGCACGAATGCAGCCATCTCGCCATCGTCAGTCGGAATTTTGCCAATTCCTTTCCCTCCAAAAGCGATGTCTTTAATACTGATTTCCAGCTGCTGGCCTTTTTTAAAAAGTCTTTTTCTCTTGCCCAATGTCTACAGTTTTTTGAGACGGCAAATGTAGCAATTCTAATAGGGCAAGCTGGGAGATAAAACCAGAGGACTTCGCTTATTTCTCGAATACAATTCCTTCAGTGTCCGCACCGAGATCATCCAGTTGTTTACTGATTTCCTCCACCATTTTCTCTGGTCCGCACACATAAAACTTCTTGCTGAAATCGGAGATCTTCTCGCTGAGGTAATTCTTGTCGATCTTCTTGTTGTCGTAGCCCTTGGCAGGCTTATCGGTGAGTGTGTTGATGAAACGGTCTCCGAGCATTGTTCGGAATTCACCTTCGAGAATGATATCCTTCTCTGTCTTATTCGAAAAGATCAGGTGATTGCCATCGAGCTTGTCTTCTTTCTCCAGCATTCTGAAAATGGCGATAAATGGAGTCACTCCTGCCCCACCTGCAATAAAGTATCCGGGACCCTTGTACTCGATTGCCCCCCAAACGTCTCTGATGATTAGTTCATCTCCAAGTTCGAGTTTACCGATTTGCTCGGTCACGCCATCGTGATCCTTGTAGACTTTGATTGTAAATTCGAGGCATGGATCGCTTTGCTGCGAGGTGAAAGTGAACGGACGAGCTTCGTCCTCCCAACCTTCCTTTTTGATACTCACTTCCGTAGCCTGTCCTGGGGTGAAGTCGTATCCTTTTGGTTTTTCAACAACTACTCGCCTTACGTCATGAGTTACCCATTCTAATGCTAATACTTTTACTGTGTGTTTTTCTTCTGCCATAGTTTTTCAGTTCTTTTTTTATGGTAACCACTCACAAGAGTCAATGTTGACAAATGTACTGGTAGCAACCACGAGGAATTGGCGGCAAAGCGGGTTTCAGGAGAACAACTTTTAATTTAGATTCAAGGATCATTGTCCCCACCTTTCTCTCGGTATATTTGCAGCACAACAATCAACGCGAGATGAATTACCTGTCAGTCGAAAATATTAGCAAGTCTTTTGGAATCAGAACTCTTTTTGAGGATGTGAGTTTTGGCATCGACAAGGGCCAAAAGGTGGCGCTGGTTGCCAAAAATGGAACAGGAAAATCGTCTTTGCTAAAAATTCTATCCCGCGAAGACGCGCCCGATTCGGGAAATGTGGTTTATCGGAACGACATCCGCGTGAGCTTTCTTTCTCAGGAACACGGGCTCGATGAAAATCTGACGATCCTCGAAAACATTTTTTCGGCAAACAACGAAATGATGGAGGCGATTCGCCAGTACGAGCAGGCACTTACAGACGCGCACGATCAGGAAAAACTCCAAAAAGCCACCGACAAAATGGATCGGCTGAATGCCTGGGAGTACGAAACCAAGGCCAAACAGATCCTCGGGAAGCTCGACCTCAACGAACTCTCACTTGAAGTGAACACGCTCTCTGGTGGTCAAAAAAGAAGGATCGCTCTGGCTAAAGTTTTGATTGAAGAACCGGACCTGCTCTTGCTTGACGAGCCTACTAACCACCTCGATCTCGACATGATTGAGTGGCTGGAAGAATACCTCGAACGTAGCACGCTTTCTCTCTTGATGGTTACCCACGACCGCTATTTTCTGGAGCGTGTTTGCAACGAAATCCTCGAACTCGACAGCGGGGTGATGTACCGCTACAAGGGTAACTTCAGCTACTTTTTGGAGAAGAAGGCGGAGCGCCACGAAAACGAAGCGGTGACGGCTGAAAAAGCCAACAACCTCTTGAAAAAAGAACTCGACTGGATGAGGCGACAACCAAAAGCCAGAGGGACAAAATCAAAATCCAGAGTTGAAGCTTACCACGAGCTGAAGGATGAAACCAATCGAGTGAAGGATGATGACAAGATGACGCTGGAAATCAACATGGAGCGTTTGGGGAGCAAAATCGTGGAGCTTCACAAGGTCCGAAAATCGTATGGCAATAAGCTACTCATCGATGGACTCACCTATTACTTCAAGCGGAAAGAACGAGTGGGGGTTGTCGGGAAAAACGGAACAGGAAAAAGTACATTCCTCAACCTTATCACTGAAAAAGTCGAACCGGATGGAGGAAAGGTAGTCGTTGGCGAAACGGTTCAATTTGGCTACTACACGCAGTCTGGGATGTCTTTCAAACCCGGACAAAAAGTCATTGAAGCCGTTCGCGAAATTGCCGATGTTATCCCTCTGAAAAAAGGACAGAAGATCACTGCCGAGCAACTCCTCGAAAGATTTCTTTTCCCGAGAAAACAGCAGCAGGATTTTATCGAAAAGCTCAGCGGTGGTGAGAAAAAGCGTCTTCACCTGCTAACAGTTTTGATCAAAAACCCAAACTTTCTCATTCTCGATGAGCCGACCAACGACCTGGACATTTTCACCCTACAGGCACTGGAGGATTACCTTCAGCAATTTCCCGGCTGCCTGATAGTGGTCACACACGATCGCTATTTCATGGACAAGCTCGTAGATCACATCCTCGTTTTCCGAGGGAATGGAAAAATCAAAGACATCATCGGCAACTACTCGGCTTTTCGCGATTATGAGCAAAAAGAAAACAAAGCTGACCGAGCCGAAGAGCTGAAGAAAAAAGAGGAAGCCAAACCAAAACCTTCCTCAACTGAAAAAGACAAGGGCCCAAAGACGAAGCTCTCGTTCAAGGAAAAGTACGAGTTTGAGCAGTTGAGCGAGCAAATAGAAAAACTCGAAAACCGAAAAGCCGAACTCGAAACCGAAATGAACTCAGGCATCGAAGACCACGAGAAACTGATGGAAGTTTCAGACGAACTGGGCGAAGTAGTTAAAGAGCTGGCCGAGAAAGAGGATCGTTGGTTGGAGCTTTCGGAATTTGCTTAAGCTGAATCCAGAAGCTCTCTGACTTCGTTACGCTCGATTTTAAAATGCTCATTTACCTGCGTAAACTGCGCTTTTTCAATTCTTCACAAGCCTTGTCAGAAACCATTCTGATTCAGCTCAGAATTTAAACAAGTAAGTCCACATCAATTTCTATCAACTTAGAAGTCATTCAAAACAAACTCACTGGTAGGATGAATTATCAAAAGAACATAAAGCCAGCAACCAAAGAGGTCAAAAAGTTATTGAGGAAGGCTGAACTGATTCTCACGAAGGAGTTTAAAGGATATTTGGCTTGTGAAAACCACTCTTAAGCTGAACTAGAAAGTTCGAGATCAAGGTGCCATGCTGAGCTTGTCGAAGTACTTTCATGCTGCGGCAATCCGCAGTTATGAAAAGCATAATGATGAGTCGAAACAATTTGTACAACACAGCTATCGGGCTTTCTAGAAAGCGAATCTACTGCTCGTCAAAGTTCACCGTTATCTCCTCGGTAATCGGGTGCGACTGGCAGGTAAGAATAAAACCTCTCTCCACTTCTTCCGGCTCGAGGGCGTAGTTGACATCCATATCCACTTCACCTTTTTCGAGTTTTGCGCGGCAAGTGCAGCACACTCCACCTTTGCAGGAAAACGGTAAATCAGCTCCGTTTTCATGGGCGATGTCCAAAATGCTTTCTCCGTCAAACGGCACATCAAAGTTGTAGGTCACACCGTTCAAAATAATTTCGGCCTTACTTACCTTTCCTTTGTATTCTGGCTTCGTTTCTTTCCTGCGCTTGCGCTCACCCAAATTGGCCAGCGGTGATGTAAACAACTCGAAGTGGATCTTCTTTTTGTCGAGTCCCTTATCTTCGAGAGAAGCTGCCACAGTTTTAATCATCGGCTCCGGACCACAGAGAAAAACCTCGTCAACAGTGTCCAGGTCGAGAACGGTAGAACAGATGTGATTGCATTTTTCTTCGTCAATTCTTCCGTGATAAAGCTTCACCTGGCTCGGCTCGCGACTCAGCACGTGGAAGATTCTCAATCTGCCCAGATTTTCATCTTTCAGGTCTTCGAGCTGCTCGCGAAAAATGATTGATTTCGTGTTGCGGTTGTTGTAAACCAACGTGAATTCGCTATTTGGTTCTTTCGCCAATGTCGTCTTGATGATCGACATAATCGGGGTTATCCCACTTCCTGCGGCAAAAGCAACGTAGTGCTTCTCATTTTTTGGATCGAGCTCAGTGTAGAATTTACCGCTTGGAGTCATCACCTGAAGCTCGTCTCCCGGTTGCAGCTTTTCATTGGCAAAAGTCGAGAACTTTCCTCCTTCAACTTTTTTGATCGCTACTCTCAACTCTCCATCGTCCACTCCGCTGCAAATGGAATAAGACCTTCTTACATCTTCGCCATCTATATCTGTTCGAAGAGTCAGGTTTTGCCCTTGCACAAAGCGATACTCGTCTTGAAGTTCATGAGGAACTTCGAAAGCTACTGAGACTGTATCGTTTGTTTCTGGGCGTACTTCGCTTACTCGCAGGGAATGAAATTTGGGCATAGGTCTGTTTTTTCCGGGAGCAAAAATATGAAATCTGAACCCGGTTCGGCATGACGAAAATCAATGTCTCTTTGATCGTCAACGAACTTGCGACTTTAAAGCCTGTTTAATAAATTGATATGGATCATGAAAATTGCCGCAATGGGCAGTTTTCCGTAAACTTGTAGCATCGTTTTTCCGCGACATTTAAATGTTGCTGAAGACCAGAAATAAAAGAAGCATGGAAAATCAAGAGCAATTAGAAAAATTCAACCAATACGTAGCTGACGAGAAAAAAATTGAGGCGAAAGACTGGATGCCTGACGCTTATCGAAAAACACTCGTACGCCAGATCAGCCAGCACGCTCACTCAGAAGTGGTTGGGATGTTGCCCGAAGGTAACTGGATTACTCGCGCCCCGAGCTTGAAGCGAAAAGCTATTTTATTAGCGAAAGTTCAGGATGAAGCCGGTCACGGACTCTACCTCTACAGCGCTTGTGAAACGCTTGGTGTAGACCGCGACACGCTGATCGATCAGCTACACAAAGGTGAAGCAAAATATTCCAGCATTTTTAATTACCCAACGCTCACCTGGTCCGATATCGGAGCCATCGGTTGGTTGGTTGATGGTGCTGCAATCGTAAACCAGGTTCCGATTTGCAAGTGCTCTTATGGACCTTATGCTCGTGCCATGGTGCGTATTTGCAAAGAAGAAAGTTTCCACCAACGCCAAGGATTCCAAATCATGCTTGAGATGGCGAAAGGCACTCCAGAGCAAAAGAAAATGGCTCAGGAATCACTCAACCGCTGGTGGTGGCCCTCGCTGATGATGTTCGGTCCGAGCGACAAAGATTCTAAGCACTCGGCTCAGTCGATGGCGTGGAAAATCAAGCGTCACAGCAACGATGAACTTCGTCAGCGCTTTGTGGACATGACTGTTCCTCAAGCAGAGTTGATTGGATTGGAAATTCCAGACCCAGACCTGAAATGGAACGAAGAAACCGGTCACTACGACTTTGGCGAGATTAACTGGGATGAATTTTTCAATGTGATTAAAGGAAATGGCCCTTGCAACAAAGAGCGACTCGAAACAAGAGTAAAAGCATATGAAAATGGAGCTTGGGTGCGTGATGCTGCAGTGGCGCATGCGGAGAAGAGGAAGAAGCGAGAAGAGGAGCATCAAGCAGCATAGTTTCTGTTCATAAAGCCCACTAGCTGCGTTATGCTTGTTTTTGAAACAGTCACTTACGGTTGTAAGCTCCTTGATTTCAAAAACTGCGCAAGCCTTGCTAGAGAACTTTCTGATTCAGAAACAAGAAACTTTATATACGAACGAGATTTTTCAGGATCGGCCTTGAGCTCTTACAGAAGCGAAAATTGAATTAGGAATTTGATTACAACGAACCTATTTAGATAATGGAAAAGAATAAGAAAAACTGGCCGCTGTGGGAGATCTTTATCCGCAGCAAACAAGGTCTCGCTCATCAGCACGTAGGTAGTTTGCACGCTGCAGACGCTCAGATGGCAATTGAAAATGCCCGCGATGTATACACACGCAGAAATGAAGGGGTGAGCATTTGGGTGCTTCCTTCAGACCAGATTACAGCATCGTCACCAAAAGACAAAGAAGCTTTTTACGAACCGGCCAACGACAAGGTGTATCGTCATCCTACTTTTTACGAATTGCCGGACGAAGTAAAACACATGTAAATCAATCGATTTGAATAAAGAAGATCTTTTTAAATACGTTCTCAGACTTGGCGACAACAGTCTGATTCTCGGTCAACGTCTTTCCGAGTGGTGCGGCCACGGACCCGTGCTTGAGGAAGATATCGCCCTTACCAACATCGCACTCGACCTCATCGGCCAATCAAGGAGTTTTCTGGATTATGCAGGAAAAATTGAAGGCGAAGGAAGAACCGAAGATGACATGGCTTTTAAGCGCGATGTTTTTGAATTTTACAACGTGCTTTTGGTAGAAAGACCAAACGGACACTTTGGAGACACCATCGCACGACAGTTTTTCATGGACAACTTCAATTACTTCCTCTACCAACAACTGGTAAAGTCGGAAGACCAGCAAATCAGAGCGATTGCCATGAAGTCGCTGAAAGAGGTGACTTACCACGCACGCCACAGCTCTGAGTGGGTTATCCGTCTGGGAGACGGAACCGAAGAAAGCAAGGAAAAAATTCAGCAGTCGATTAATAATCTGTGGATGTTTACCGGAGAGCTTTTTGAAGAGGATAAAATCGACAAGGCTGCGAAAGAAGCTGGAATTGGAGGCGACCTCGCTCGAGTAAAGGAGCAGTGGTACGAAAAAGTTGGCGCTGTTTTGAAAGAAGCGACTCTCGAGCAGCCTGAAGATCAGTGGATGCAAAGCGGAGGAAAACAAGGAACACAACACACTGAGCACCTGGGTTATATTTTAGCCGAGATGCAGTATCTGCCAAGAGCCTACCCGGATGCGAAGTGGTAGTTTGGGGATTGGGGAATTGGTCAATTAAGGTAATTAGTGTGTAGAACAATACCTCAATTACCTACTTACAAGAAAAGGGAATATCAATGCCGACAAAGACAATCACAGAAGACGAAATTTGGGATTTGATGCGTCAGATCCACGATCCGGAAATTCCGGTAATTAACGTGGTCGAATTGGGCATTGTGCGCGAAGTTGAAATTATTGACGGCAACCCAAAAGTCACCATCACTCCCACCTACTCCGGGTGCCCGGCCATGGACGTCATTCAGGTTGAAGTTGAAAAAGCGCTCCACGATGAAGGTTTTGATGAAGCCGAGGTAGTCACCGTTCTTCACCCACCCTGGACTACCGACTGGATGACAGATGAGGCAAGAGAAAAACTGCGAAACTTCGGAATTGCACCTCCTGAAAAAGGCACTGCTGACAAAGGCGTCCTTTTCGAAAAAGAAAGAAAAGTTCAGTGTCCAAACTGTGGCAGCATGAACACTGAACTCATAAGTCCTTTCGGCTCTACAGCCTGTAAAGCCCAACATCGCTGCAAAGATTGCAACGACCCTTTCGATTATTTTAAGTGTTTGTGATCCTCTTCCAAACTCTTCTTTAGGAAAGAGCTAATAATCACTCTTATTCATCCAAATGAATAACCGGATGCAATTGATAATCTCCGTTTCCAAGCTGGTGGACTGACTCATTCGCATCGAAGTCGAATGAGACAACTAATGTATCCATTTCAGAGAGAGATTGATTGACATTGATTTTCAGACCTGACTGTTGTGCACTTGGAGTTTGCATGGGATAAAGCACACTGTCTACCATTACAGAGTTTTCAGGGCCGAGGATCAAACGAATTTGACTTAAGTAAGCAAAGTTTATCAGGCTGTCTCCAACCAGCGTGTCAACCTCGTTTTGGTAATCGAGCAAATTGTAAATTCCGGCAAACTCTCCAAGTTCAATAAACTGATCTTCGCCACTACCTTTCAATTCTATCGCTTGCAAGTCGATGTTCACTTGTTGGTAATCTATGGGCTGGTCGTGCATGTAAATTTTTACTCGCGTTGGAGAATCTGTCGAGTTAAGATCTTCATTGTCTTTTGAGCAACCTGCTGCAATGAGAATGACAGCAGCAAGTGCGATTATGATATTGGACTTCATGGCTACAAGTTTTTGATTTTCTCTCTTCACTAGCCAAAAATTGAGCCGGGAAAAAACATCAACCTCCAGACAAGGCTACTCTTCAACCTCCCACTCCTTAGACTTCCGATAGACAGATCCTTTGAAATGCGCTACTTCTACATCGTGTTGGTTGAAGATGGTGATGTGATAGATGCCAATCTTGTGGCTGAGGCTAACTTCCTCGACTTCAGTGCGGAGTTCGTCTCCTTCGCTAACAGGAAGCACGTGAGAAATTGAAGTCTCAACAGACACCGCCTGCCGGCCGTGACTGTTGGAGGCAAAAGCCAGAGCGCTGTCGGCAAGTGAGTAGGCAATTCCTCCGTGGGCGATGCTGAATCCGTTGAGCATCTCATTTCGGACCTTCATCTTCAACACCGAGATTCCGGGACCGTCTACAACTCTCTCAATTCCGAGCCATTTACTGAATGGATCGTTGTTGTACATTTTATCGACAATTCGTGTAGCTTTCTCCTCAGGTGTCATATCTCACTCTTTAAATTGAAGTTCGTAAAGCTTGCGATAGTGTCCATCCTTTTCAAGTAGCTCCTGGTGGCTGCCCTTTTCCATGATCCTACCTTTATCAAGAACAATAATCTGATCGGCTTTTTGAATGGTGCTCAGTCTGTGGGCAATCACAATTGAAGTTCGCCCTTCGGTGAGCTTGTCGATCGCCTGCTGTATAAGCTGCTCCGACTCGGTGTCTACAGAAGAGGTGGCCTCATCCAAAACCAAAATATTTGGGTTGTAGACGTAAGCTCTGATAAATGCCAGTAACTGGCGCTGCCCCACAGAAAGCATTCCTCCACGTTCCTTTACATCGTAGTCATAAGTGCCGGGAAGCTTGGAAATGAACTCGTGTGCACCGACAATTTTTGCTGCCTCAATCACTTCTTCTCTGGAAATCGACTTGTCGCCAATAGTGACGTTGTGGAGAATCGTATCGGAAAACAGAAAAACATCCTGAAGAACGACAGCAATGTTTTGTCGGATTGAGTCAAGGCTGTATTCCCGAATTTCTTTGCCGTCAATAAAGATCTCTCCTTTTTGATACTCGTAAAAACGACTTAGCAGATTGATCACCGAAGATTTTCCAGCTCCCGTGGCTCCAACGAATGCCACTGTTTGACCTTCTTTTACTTCAAAACTAATGTCCTTTAAAACCAGCTCGTCATCGTTGTAGCCGAAGCTCACATTTTTAAATTCAATGTTCCCGTCAAAATCGGCTTTCTGAATTTTTCCATCATCAGGAATCGACTCTTCAGTATCGAACACCCGGAAAACTCGTTCGGAGTTGACTATTCCCATTTGCAATACGTTGAATCGATCTGCCAACTGGCGAATCGGACGATAAAGCATAAAGATGTAGAGGATAAACTGAAGCACCACACCGAGCGTGATGGACTCATCGGCAACTTCCTGAATTCCCCACCAAAGAAGCAATGCTACCGATGCTGCCGATAGCAATTCCACAACGGGAAAAAAGATGGAGAAAGCCCAGATCGAACGAATGTTGGCTTTCTTGTGCTCTCGGTTGATGTCTACGAACTTGTCCTTCTCCCTGGCCTCTCTATTGAAAATCTGAACCACGCTCATTCCGGTTACGTGCTCCTGCACAAATACATTCATTTTCGAAACCTGGTTTCTAACCTGAATGAATGCCTTCTTAATCGCCACCTGAAAAATTTTGGTTCCGATGACCAAAACCGGAATTGGCAACAGTACGATCAGTGTAAGCTTCCAGTCGGTAAAAAACATGACGCCAACCACAACCACGAGTTTGAGAATATCTCCGGCAATGGTCAGTATTCCATTCGAAAAAACTTCTGCAATTCCATCGATGTCGGAAATAAGTCGTGTGACAAACTGCCCTACGGGATGGCGGTCGAAATATTTTAATCTGAAACGAAGCACATGTCGGTAGAGCTTAGAGCGAAGATCGAGCGTAACTGACTGAGCAACCCAGTTAGCAAGATAAGTCTGATAAAACTGTACAATGGCTTCAATAATAAGCACACCAACTACGAGCAGGAACATTCGCATAACGTAATCGGCATCTCCTTTGGCAATTCCCTCATCTACAGCCATCCTTATCAGATAAGGACGCAAAGGTGTGAGCACTGCCAAGAGCAAAACCAAAAATCCCGTAAAGACAAACCGCTTTCGGTAGGGTTTCACATAGCTCAGCACTCTTTTGAGAATGCTCAAATCAAATATCTTTCCCGAGGCTGAACTCATTCTTGTTTATTCTTTAAAAAAGCAGATGGCGAAATTACAAAAAGGGATAGACGACATCGGTCAAAAACAACCCTCTCGCGGGGGCCGAGCTTCCGGCTCTTCTCCGGTCCTTGCTCTCGATTATTTTCTGAAAATCTTCAACAGTGAGATTCCCCATTCCGACTTCGAAAAGTGTTCCGACCACTGCCCTTACCATGTTGCGTAAAAAGCGATTGGCCCGAATCGTGAAAACAATGCCTTGCTCCTCCTCTATCCATTTCCAAACAGCGACTTTAACATCACAGATTGTCGATTTGTTTTGACTTCCGGCTTTGCAAAAAGCTGAAAAGTCACTTTCCTTGATTAAGAGCTCTGCAGCCTCGTTCATCTTTTCTAAATCGAGGTCTCTAAAAGACAGATATGAAGTTTTAGTGAAGAAAGGATTTTTCTGAAAGTGAACGAAATACTGGTACTCTCTTTCTACTGCATCAAATCTCGTATGGTCGTTTTCTCCTACCTCAATAATTTCATGAATGGCAATGTCTGGCGGTAAAAAGCGATTGAGCTTGAAGACTATTTTCCCTAATTCATTGAGCTTTTCAGCTACATCAAAGTGCGCATAGAATTTAGAGGCATGCACACCTGTGTCGGTTCTACCACACCCCATCATTTTTATCTCCTCCCGAAGAATCACACTCAGGCACTTTTCGAGAGTTTGCTGCACAGAAACAGCATTTTCCTGTCGTTGCCAACCGCTGTAGTTGGTGCCGTCATAGGCTAGTTTGACGAAGTAGCGTTGCATTTTCATTTTATTTGCCGCGAAGTTAACGGGCTATCTCTAATCGGAGAAATTTTTCTGATTACTTGTTTCACTTAAGTGAAACTTTCACTATCTTTGAAGGTGCCTTTCTAAAAGAAATACAGGAGAATAAGCTATTACAAAAACTATTTTGAGAAATTCTTTGCAAAGCAAAGACAGAAGGTAAAAGACAAAATCATCTGGACCTTAAAAGTTGTTGAAGATCTTGAAAATGTGCCGGAGACTTACCTCAAGCATATTAAAAATTCAGACGGTCTATATGAAATTAGGATAAAACAAGGTAGTGACATCTTCAGGATTTTCTGCTTTTTTGACGAAGGCCAACTAGTGATTTTGATTAATGGCTTTCAAAAGAAAACGCAGAAGACTCCAAAAAAGGAAATTGAACAAGCACAAAAATTAAAGCGGGAATATGAAATCGAAAAAAGACAATAAAAATCTGACCTCTTTGGAACAACTGACTGAGAAGTATTACGGAAAAGTAGGCACCCCAAAGAGAGATAAACTTGAGGCGGATTATGAAGATTTCAAATTAGGAGTTCTGATTAAAGAAGCCAGGATATCTCAAGGAATGACGCAAGAAGAACTAGCTCAAAAAATAGGCAGCACTAAATCTTATATCTCAAAGATTGAGAACAACATCAAAGAAGTGAGATTTTCCACCTTGAAAAAAATAGTCGAATTAGGATTAGGTGCTGAACTTCAACTTTCCATAAAATGGTAAAAAAAAAGCCCCCTTCAACAGAAGAGGGCTTAAGTGTTTAAATCTCTATGTGTGGTTGATCAGCATTTCGAATGGCTGAGCTAGAAAGAAATTACACTATTCTAAGACCAACTGGCAATCTTCTCCGCCTGGTATTCACCGGCTTCCAGTTTCTCTTTGATTTTCGAGAAAGTCTTAATTGTGTATTCCACATCTTCCAGGGTGTGAACCGCAGTTGGAATCAGTCGAAGCATGATGACATCCTTCGGCACAACCGGGTAAACTACTATTGAACAGAAAATTCCGTGATTCTCGCGCAGGTCCAACGTAATGTTAGTGGCTTCACCGAGAGAACCGCTGAGGAAAACCGGAGTTACAGCAGAGTTTGTAGCTCCAATGTTGAATCCAGCTTCTTTCAATCCTGTTTGCAGTGCCGTTGCAATTTTCCAAAGGTTGTCCTTGAATTCCGGCATAGTCTGCATCATTTCCAGACGCTTCAGTGCTCCGATTACAAGTGGCATCGGAAGAGATTTGGCAAATGTTTGAGAACGCATGTTGTAGCGCAGGTACTCGATCACATGCTCCTTGGCAGCAACGAATGCTCCGATAGAGGCCATCGCTTTGGCGAAGGTTCCGAAGTACACATCAATTTCGTCTTGCACACCCTGGAAATCTCCGGCACCGCGGCCGTTTTCTCCAATGGTTCCAAATCCGTGGGCATCGTCTACAAAGAGACGGAAGCCGTATTTCTTCTTATAAGAGACAATTTCTTTGAGTTTACCCTGGTCTCCTGCCATTCCAAAAACGCCTTCGGTAACAACAAGAATTCCACCGTTTGTTCTTTCACAAAGGGCTTGGGCACGTTTCAACTGCTTCTCGAAGCTCTCCATGTCGTTGTGCTGAAAAACAAAACGTTTCCCCTGGTGCAAACGCACCCCATCAACCATGCAGGCATGAGATTCAGAATCGTAAACGATTACATCATTTCTGTCTACCAAAGCCTCAATGGCCGACTGGCATCCCTGGTAACCGTAGTTGAGAAGGAAAGCATCGTCTTTCTGCATGAATTCAGCAAGCTTGCTTTCCAGCTCTTCGTGATACTTTGTTTGTCCAGACATCATTCGCGCACCCATTGGATAAGCGAGTCCCCATTCTTTGGAAGCTTCAGCATCGACATTTCTCACCTCTGGGTGGTTAGCCAGCCCGAGGTAGTTATTGATACTCCAAACCAAAACCTCTTTGCCACGAAACTGCATTTTGTTGGAGATAGGACCTTCCAACTTTGGGAAAGTGAAATATCCATGCGATTCTTTAGCGTGACGTCCGAGTGGTCCGCGATTGTCTTTTATTCTATCAAAAATATCCAAAACATCTATGTTTTATGTTCCTGCCGCTGAGCGAAAAGGAACGATTATTCGTATCGAAAAAGCGATTGGCAAAAGTACAGCTATTCTTAATAATGCCAAATGCTCAAATCCAAGACAAAGGTAAAGGCATAATTGATGAAACTTACCTCTATTTCGGGAACTAATCAACAAGTGCCGGAGGATAGAACAAATCATTGTGATTTCTTGGCAGTCCGCATATACTTGTTCAAATTCGCAGACGTTGCTTAGACCTGAAATTGTAAAAAGTTTGTCGTAAGCAGGTTAAGGATTTTTCACATAGCAGCTAAATCAAAATGCTATCTTTGCGCGATGTTTTTTGACCGAATGAGATATTTACCTATTCTATTTTCCGTACTCTTTTTGTGGTCTTGTAGCGAATACAACAAGGTTTTGAAAAGTGACGATGCGGAGTACAAGTACAAAAAAGCTGTAGAGTTTTACGAAGAAGGCGAATGCTACAAAGCATTGCCAATTCTCGAAGAGTTGATTGCCCTGGTTCGCGGAACGCAGCGAGCAGAAGACGTGTACTACTACTATGCACAGTCACATTTTTGCACGCATCAGTACTACCTTTCTAACTACTACTTCAAAAATTTTGTGAAGACCTACCCGCGTAGCGAGCACGCTAAAGAGGCGCTTTTTCTGGCAGCCATGAGCAGCTATGAAAATTCGCCCAAATACTCACTCGATCAGCGAGACACTCGCGCAGCCATTGACGAGTTCCAGTTGTACCTCGATCGCTATCCACAGTCAGAACTGAAAGACAGCGCCAATACAATGGTCGCTCAATTGCGAAGCAAGCTGGAGAAGAAAGCCTACGAAATTGCCAAGCTCTACGTGAAGACCGAGCAGTACAAAAGCGCAGTGATTTCGTTGGAGAATACAATTCGGGAATTTCCCGACTCACGCTACCGCGAGGAGATGCAGTTTTTACTTCTAAAGTCGCACTACCTCTACGCTTATTATAGCATTGATAAAAAGAAAGTAGAACGTTATCGGGAAACTATTAATAGCTTTACTAAATTTGCAGACGATTACGGCCCGGAGAGTGAATACTTCAAAGATGCCGAAAAATATTTTGAGAATAGCCGGGAGGCCATCGAACGCCTCACGGGAATTAAAGCTGAGCAATGACGTATAAAAACACAAAAGCATCTCGTACGACAATCACCAGAGACACACAAGATCTGGACAGTCGCGTTGACGATAACATTTTCGAGACAATCGTGGTGCTCACAAAGCGTGCAAACCAGATTTCACAAGAAATGAAAGAAGAGCTCCACTCAAAGCTCGAAGAGTTTGCCACTCACCAGGATAACCTCGAAGAGATTTTTGAAAACCGCGAGCAGATCGAAATCTCAAAGTTCTACGAGCGTTTGCCAAAGCCTCACTCGATTGCCATCCAGGAACTCCTGGAGGACAATGTTTACTTCCGCAACCCGGTTGAAGACGAGGAAGAGCAAAAGTTGGTAGAAGAAATGAAGCAGAAAAAAGAACTCAGAGAGTCGGCCAACGAAATAGCAAAAGACTCTGAATCGAAAGATTAATCTTTTGACATATTTAGAAAACTGAAAAAAGATGGTCAATTTTAGCCATCTTTTTTTGTTTGCATCCTATTCCAATGTTCGACAAGAAGAAAATAATCGTAGCTGTTACCGGAAGCATTGCCGCTTACAAATCGGCATTACTAGTTCGGCTTTTAGTAAAAGGCGGAGCTGAAGTGAAAGTGGTGATGACAAAAACTTCCCACGATTTCATCACTCCACTCACCCTTAGCACCTTGTCTAAAAACCCGGTATTTTCTGATTTTACCGAAAATGAAAAAACCGGAGAGTGGACCAACCACGTTGACCTTGGACTTTGGGCGGATGCATTGGTAGTTGCTCCGGCTTCGGCCAACACTCTTGCAAAAATGGCCAATGGCGTTTGCGACAATTTTCTTTTGGCCACTTACCTCTCTGCTAAGTGCCCGGTATTTGTAGCCCCAGCTATGGATCTCGATATGTATCGCCACAAGAGCACTTCTCGAAACTTAGAAACACTGATAAAATCAGGCGACACCGTTATCGACTCTGAAGATGGTGAGCTCGCCAGTGGCCTTTCCGGAAAAGGCAGAATGGCCGAACCCGAGCAGATCGTCTCAGTTTTAGACAGTTTCTTCAACGAGTTGCCGCTAAAGGGAAAAACCTACATGGTATCGGCTGGCCCAACTTACGAACGCATTGATCCTGTGAGGTTCATCGGAAACCACAGCTCGGGAAAAATGGGGTTTGCAATTGCCGAAGAGCTCGCTGCCAAAGGTGCTGAAGTGAAACTCGTGCATGGCCCCACTAACCTTTCAGCTTCGCATTCACGCATCCACTCCACTGCGGTTACATCGGCCGAAGAAATGTTTAACGCTTGTCATGAGGCCTTTAAAAATGCGGACGGAGCCGTGATGGCCGCAGCTGTATCCGACTACAGACCCGCAAACCAAGCTGACAAAAAAATTAAAAAGAGCGAGGCCTCCATGAGCATTGAAATGGAGCCTACAAAAGATATTCTGGCTTCTCTGGGGGAAATCAAGAGCGAAAAACAGTTTTTGGTTGGCTTTGCTTTGGAGACGAACGATGAGGAAGAAAATGCCAGAAAAAAACTGCACAAGAAAAACCTCGATTTCATCGTTCTCAACTCGCTTCGCGATAAAGGTGCCGGCTTTGGCCACGACACTAACAAGGTGAGCATCATTTCGAGCGATGATAAAATTGTTAGATTTGAGTTGCTGTCAAAAGCTGAAGTGGCAACAGAAATCGTTAATCAAATTATAGAGAGATCAACCCGATGAAAAAGCTCCTTTTTCTTTTCACATTCTTTGCTTTCGTTTTGGGCACCCAGGCCCAGGAACTCAATTGTGATATTTCAGTAATCACACCTCAAATTCAGGGAACTCAAAAACGAGTTTACGAATCGCTGGAGCGAGCTATGGAAGAGTTTATGAACGGCCGCAAATGGACTGACGATGACTTTGCCACTGAAGAAAGGATTGAAGTGAGCATGCAGCTGACTGTGAATGAGCAGATTTCTCTTTCCGAATTTAAAGGACAACTGCAAATCCAGAGCAGCCGACCCGTTTACGGATCTGACTACAAAACCCCTCTCTTCTTTGTAAACGATCAGGACATCCACATCAACTATCAGGAAAACACGGCCATTCGCTGGAGTCGTGGGCAGTTTACCGACAACCTCTCCTCGATTATGGCTTACTACGCCTACATGATTCTGGGAATGGATTACGATTCTTTTTCGGAAGAAGGCGGAACCAATCACTACGAAGAAGCTCAGGCCATTGTGTCGAATGCGCAAAATGGCGGTAGAATTGGGTGGCGAGCAAGTGACGGAACAAAGAACCGGTACTGGCTCGTTGAAAATATTTTGAGCAGAACCTTTGAGCCACTTCGCGAATGCGTTTACCAGTATCACCGTCACGGGCTTGATAAAATGTACGCCAAAACGGACGAGGCGCGTGCTACCATCCTCGAGTCGATTCAGGGACTGCGTCAGGTTCACCAAATCAAACCAATTTCTTACAACGTTCAGATGTATTTTTATGTGAAGTCTGATGAATTGGTGAAGATTTTTAAACCTGCACCACAGGAAGAAAGGCAAAACGCTTACCGAACGCTCAAGCTGATCAACCCCGGAAACATCAGCAAGTACGAAGATCTGGCCGGATAAAAAACTCACACAACTTGTATGCTGCGTCAACTGTCGATTCAAAACTACGCACTGATCGAAAATATTGAGGTAGAACTCAGCAACGGTCTCTCGGTAATTACCGGAGAAACCGGTTCGGGAAAATCTATCATTCTCGGTGCTCTGGGCCTGATCATTGGCGAAAGGGCCGACACCAAAACACTGAGAAACCCCGAAGTGAAGTGCATCGTGGAAGCTCACTTTGCCATTGGCGAGTTTAACCTCCGTAAATTTTTTGAGGAAAATGATCTCGACTTCGATGAGGAAACTGTGGTTCGAAGAGAAATCTCTCCTTCGGGCAAATCACGTGCTTTCATAAACGACACTCCGGTGCGGTTAAATGAGCTCAAAGCCTTCGGCAAGCAGCTCATTGACATCCACTCTCAGCATCAAAACTCACTTCTTTATGACAGGAGTTTTCAGCTCAGCATCGTGGACGCTTTCGCACAGAACGACACGGTTCTGAAAGAGTACAGCATTAAGTTTTCTTCTTTTAGAAAGCTGAAATCCAGGCTTAAAGATCTGGAAGAAAAGCAAGCCCAATCTGCGCAAGATGAAGATTATCTAAATTTTCAACTGGAGGAGCTTGATGAAGCCAATTTGGACAACCTCAATCTCGAAGAAATTGAAGAAGAGCTGCAGACTTTAAATCACGCTGAGGACATCAAGTCGTCTCTTGCCAGGGCTTTTTCCAAACTTGATGAAGATGACTTTTCAGTTGTTGTGAATCTGAAAGATGCCTCCAATGCGATTGGCGAAATCAGTCATCTCAGCAAGAATTACCAGAGCCTTTCTGAAAGGCTAAAGAGTGCCTTGATCGAAGTTCAGGACATCGCTTCGGAAATTGAGCAGACGGCTGACCAGGTAGAGTTCGACCCGGAGCGCATTTCACTTCTCACCGATCAGGTAAATAAGATTCATTCACTCGAACAAAAACACCGCGTCTCTGGAGTTCAGGAACTAATCGAAACTCGTGAAAGTATTCGTGAGAAACTGGATAACACGGCCAATCTCGAGGGAGACATCGAGACCACCAAAAAGGAATTGGCAAATGCGGAACGTGAACTTGCCAGAGTTGCCAAAGACCTTTCAGAAAGAAGAAAGAAACAACTTCCCAAGGTGAAAAAAGAGGTGGAAGAAATCCTGTCTTTTGTGGGAATGCCTCATGCTGAGCTAAATCCCGAGATCCGCGAAAGTGAAAACTACGATGCTCTCGGAAAAGATCACATCGACTTTTTGATTAAAACTAACAAGGGCCATCAGGCGCAAACGATAGATAAAATTGCTTCAGGCGGTGAAACCTCGCGGGTCATGTTGGCACTCAAAGCATCAATTTCGCGTCACAAGGCTCTTCCGGTTTTGATTCTCGATGAGATCGACTCTGGTGTTTCGGGTGAAGTCGCCAGCAAAATGGGAGAAGTGATGAAGGAAATGAGCAACAACATGCAGCTCATCACAATCACACATCTGCCTCAAATTGCAGGAAAAGGGAACCACCATTTCAAAGTCTATAAGTTGACCGACTCAAACTCGACTTCTACCTACCTCACCCCACTCACAGGAAACGACAGAGTGAAGGAAATTGCTCAAATGCTCAGCGGTGAAAAAACAACCGAGGCTGCAATGAATAATGCCCGAGAGCTAATGGGCGAGATCTAAAGCAAAAAAAATCGGAATCAAGCTTTTCGCTTAATTCCGACTTTCAATTTTTTCTTTTCAAATTTTTAGAAGCTGTACTCAACGCCAATTGACGGCATGAATGGCAGCTGGTCAACTCTGTTGTTTGTCACACGATCGATGTAGAAGACATTCGAGCGGCTGTAAACATTTGTCACACCTGCAGTCACCTGCATCTCTGTTTCGTTTTTGAAAGTGATTTGACGCTTAACGTTCAAATCCAATCGGTGATAGACAGGAAGGCGACCTTCATTGAGTCCTGCGTAGAGAATGCCTAGTTCGTCAGCATTGTCCGTCACGTAATCAGAATTGATTCCCTGATTGACGTTGGGAATTTCGTAGTAACCTTGAGTTTGGGTGAATGGCAAGCCCGAACCGAGGTTCCAGCGAGCACTAACCTCCCAGAGGTGATCTTTTCCGAAAGCCTGAGAAGCCACCAGGTTGACGTTGTGTCTTCTGTCAAACACTGGCGCGTATTCGCGAATTCCGTCCCAACGAGTGATTTTCCCCAGAGAGTAAACCACCCAGAAGTAAGAATACTTTTCTTCGTACTTGATGACAACATCCACTCCCCGGGCCAATCCCGACTCCACGATGTAGTCCTTTGTGAGAACTTCTGGCTTATCGGCATTTGCAGGAGTGTCATTAAATATCTTGTTTCTGTTGATGTTTGTCAACTGCGTGAAATCCTTGATATATCCTTCTACATTCAAGTTGATTTTCTCTGTAATGTCAAACTCAAAACCGGCAATGTAGTGGTTGGCAGTTTGCAACGGATATTCGATTTCGCGCACTTCTCCGTCTTGCTCGTAGAATTCATCCTGAAGATTCTGTGGCCCCGAGAGGAAGCCATAAAACAAGTTTACAACATCTCTATCGCTGTTAGCAGCGATGATGTTTTGAGAGTAACGGCCCACTGCACCTTTCACTCTAAATCGCTCATTCACGTTGTATTTGATTCCGAGACGTGGTTCAGGAGAAAACTGAGTGAGTGATGCATAGTATTGCAACCTGAAGCTCGGTTCAAGAATGAGGTTTCCAATGGTCTTTTTGTAAACGAGGTAACCACCGAGTTCGGTAGTGTTTTCCACTTGCTGAACCTTGAGACCAACAGGGTTGACAGTTTGGAAATCGGTTTTTCTTCCAACTACCTGAAGTCCGTAGCGGATGTTGTCTTCCCCTTTGAGGTACTTAAAGTCGAGCCCGAAGTTGAACCCACCGATCTCTGATCTTCTTGTGAGGTCGCGTTGAAGGCTTTCTTCATTCAGCGAAACAACATAATTCGAAGCGGAGAAGTTACCAGAAATCAGCATTGGTGACCCAGAAGGAATCACCACAAAATTACCACCTGCACCGTAGTTTCTCCAGTTTAGATCGGCAATGCCTCGATAGCGTACGTCATCGGTAAAGTTGAAACCGTAGAGATTAAACTTACTTCCGTTAGACCCGCTAAAAGTAATTTTACTGTAGATGTCAGTGAAATTGAAAGGCAACCCGTCCTCATCGATGTAGCTGTATAAAAACTTGGAGCTTTCTTCCAGGTAGGAGTGCTTCATGGAAACGAGGTAAGAAATCGAGCTTCCATTCTCTGCTCTCTTCTTGATGGGACCTTCGAGCAAAAGCTTGGCAGCAAAAGGGCTGATACCAACTTTTCCGGCAGTTTCTACAGAGTTACCATCGCGTGTTTTGATATCCATCACAGAGGAAATTCTTCCTCCGAACTCCGCATTGAATCCTCCGGTGTAGACATCGGCATTTCGAATGATATCCGTGTCGAAAACAGAGAACAAACCGATAGAGTGAAACGGTTGATAAACGATCATCCCGTCCATCAACACTTTATTTTGAACAGGAGATCCACCTCGAATGTAAAGCTGTCCACCCTGGTCACCAGTGAAAACCACACCAGGCAAAACCTGCAAGTATTGCGCGAGGTCGGGCTGGCCACCAACTGATGGTAGCTGCTTAATTTCTTTAGGCCTCACGGTCTCCACAGACATATTTACTTCCGTTTTCTGCTCCTGTTTTTCGGCAGAAATCTCAGCACCTTCGAGCTCAATCACACCTTTCTTCAGGTTGAAGTTTTTACTCTTCACCTTGTTGTCTACGATTTCAATTTCCTCGGTAAATTTCTGATACTCCACTGAAGAAATAATCAAAGTGTAAGTTCCAGCCGGCACATCGGTAATGGAGTAGTAACCATTCACATCTGTGGAAATCCCGAAAGAAGTTCCTTCGAGCACCACGTTGGCAAAAATTACTGGTTCACCATTTGATTCATCATACACAAAACCACGGATGGAGCCTTGAGAAAAGGCTGCCAGTGTTCCCAGGAGGAGGAAACAGAGAATACTAAGTCTTTTTATCATTCCTTACACGTCTAAAAACAGGTTTAAATCTCGGACCGAGACGGGCAAAAGTAACAATTAAAGCGTGGGATTTTGCTTCTCACAGTTCTGCCAGTCGCCAATTTTTGAGCAATCTTACATTTCTAACGAGTACCTAACGCAGATTAATCTTCAAATTGCAGGCTCATCTTTTTTATTCGGTCTTCGAGCTTCTCGCTGCTGAGCCTTTCTCTGAGCCGATCAACCATGATGGGGAAAGAAAAAGGTGTGGGTTTTTGTGGAGATTTCACTATAATTTTCTGTTTACCGATTCTTTCCATCGCTTCATGAAAGCGCTGGAATTCCAACTCAAACTCGAGCACTTCATCGTGTGCTTGATTGAGGAGCAAGTTGGAGGGATCGTACTGTTCGAATACATCGTAGAAAAGCTGCGAAGAACTCTGCAGGTGTTTTTCTTTGACCGCCTTGCCGGGATAGCCCTTGAAAACGAGGCCGGAAATGCTGGCAATGTCGCGAAACTTTCTGCGGGCCATCTCCGATTCATTGATGCTCGCCCTTAAATCTGCATAGAGGTTTTTGGTTTCAAAAACACCTTCTTCAATGGCTTTCTCGATAGGGATTTCAGAATCGCTCAGCAGCTCAAATCCATAATCATTGAAAGCGAGAGAAAACGAAATGGGCACCATTTTAGAAATTCGATAGGCAATCAATCCTGCAATTCCCTGATGAACAAGCCTACCGTCAAAAGGATACATTAAAACGTGAAAGCCTTCTCTTGTAGTGAATTTTTCTATTAGAAATTCGTCATCGAGAGGCACATGCGAGCGATCTTCCTGGAATTTTAAGAGTGGTTGGACTTTTTCAAGCTCCGGATCTTTCAGTTTATTGTTCACCATGGCCTCAGTCAATTTTCTTCTCAGCATGTGGCTCATGTGCGATGTCAATGGCAATCGACCTCCTTGCCACGAAGGAATTTGCCCTTTCTTACTTTTAGATTTCTTTACGAGCGCCTGCATGTCCTTTATCCGGATGAACTCCAGACTTCTGCCGGCAAACCAAAAGACATCTCCTTCTTTGAGTCGAGAAACAAACCACTCTTCTACCGACCCTATAAACCCGCCTTTTAGAAACTTCACTGCAATCATGCTGTCGCTAACGATGGTCCCCATATTGAGTCGATGTCGCATGGCAGTTCTTCTGCTTGTCACGAGGTACTTCCCATCTACAATCTCCACTTTCTTGAACTCATCGTAGGCACCCAATGATTCACCTCCGGAGGTAATGAAAGTTAGAACTCTCGTCCACTCTTCTTCTGAAATATCTTTGTAGGCGTGCGTGGTTTTCACTTCTTCGAAAATCTCTTTCTGATCAAATCCATCGGAAACAGCCAGCGTCACCAGGTACTGGCTTAAGACATCAAATGAGCGCAAGTAAGGCGTTCTATTCTCGAGGTAGTTTTCAGCTATTGCCTGTCGCAGAGCAGCAGCTTCGATAAGTTCAAGAGAGTTGGTTGGCACAAAATGAATCGTACTTTTTTGGCCGGGAGCATGACCTGATCTCCCCGCTCTTTGCACAAATCTGGCAACGCCTTTAGGACCGCCAATTTGAACTATTGTTTCCACTGGCCTAAAGTCAACACCGAGGTCGAGACTGGATGTACAAACCACAGCTTTTAGCCGACCTTCGTAAAGCGCCTCCTCCACCCAGTCGCGCATTTCACGACTGATGCTTCCGTGGTGCATGGCGAGAACTCCTGCAAGGTCTGGCCGGGCATCGAGCAGTCTATGAAACCAAATTTCAGCTTGAGATCGAGTGTTTGTGAAGATCAATGTGGAGGTGCTGCTATCAATTATCTTTGCCACCTCTGGCAGCAACTTAATGCCAAGATGTCCAGCCCAGGGAAAGCGTTCCACCTCATCGGGCATTACAGATCTCAGCTCAATTTCTTTCTTTATGTCGGCTTTGATGAATTTTCCTTCCTTCGACCGGTCTGTGCCAAGCAAGACATTTCTGGCTTCATCGAGATTTCCAATAGTTGCCGAAATCCCCCAAATCCGAAGTTGATTACAAACTTTTTTTAGTCTGGACAGCGCTAATTCCATCTGCACACCGCGCTTGGAGCCGATTAGTTCGTGCCACTCGTCAACCACCACCGCATCCAAATTCTTAAAATAAGAGTCGTATTTCTTTTGAGCCAAAAGCAGGTGAAGACTTTCGGGGGTAGTGATTAAAAGTTCAGGTGGCGACCTTTTCTGTTTTGCCTTTTCAGCCTGAGGCGTATCTCCAGTGCGAATGGCCACTCTCCATGGAATTTCATTTTCCTTTAAAAAACGATCTGCACTTGTCTTAATCTCTTTAGCCAGGGCTCTGATTGGCGTTATCCATATAGCTCTAACACCTTTCAACTTCTTCCGTTCGGCCTTCAAAACTATGGGAACCAATAATGAATAGGTTTTTCCACTTCCAGTTGGCGCATTCACGATGCCATCCCAACCATTGAGGTAAGCATCCCAGGTTTCGGTCTGAAATGGAAAAGGCTTCCACCCCCGACTTTCAAACCAATTTTCAGCAGAATCTAAAATCTTTTTCAAATTTCAATAACCTTTCAATCGACTGTCAACAAAGTGATTTAGGCGATGTTTCCAGCGGCTAATTTGATTTACAGTTTGAATCATCGTAATTTTAGGCATTGAATTTGAATAATTGGCGTGAAATCAGAAAATAGATAACCATGAAAAAAGTATTACTGGCCTTTTCAATTTTATTAATGATCGGAAGTATCCAAAAAGTGGATGCACAACGACCTGAGTACGATGAGCTCCTTAAGCTCATTGTAGATGAAGATTTTGAAAAGGCATTGAGAAAATGCGAAAACTACCAGATGGATGATGACACCAGGAAAGATCCTGTTCCTTACATCTACATGAGTATGGCTTATTTCCACATGTCTAAAAAGCCGGAATATTCAGAAGAATATCCAAAAGCATTTAAAGACGCGCTAAAGTATGCAGCTCGTTTCCGCAGAAAAGACCGCGACAACGAATACATGGGAGAGTTTTCACGCTATATGTCGCAGCTTCGCGAAGTGGCAATCGTAGAAACCAATGCTCTGCTCGACCAGGAAAAGTTTATTCAAGCAAAGATGTTTTACAAATATCTCGTAGATATTGATGAAGAAGACATTGGAGCTCACCTGATGATGGCTTACACACTTCGCAAATCCAGATCCAAGAGAGATGCTGAAGAGTCGGAAGCCATGGCCAAAAAGCTAATGCAGGAAAAAGGAATTGATCACCTTGGTCACGAACAAAAGGATTTTCTCAAATATGCTCTTATCGTTTATTCTGAATACATGGATAGCGAGGGCATGAGATCTCAGGCCGAAGATCTATTGACTCTTGGAAAAGAGTACTTTGAAGACGATAAGGAATACATGGTGACCTACAATACAATCGTAGGTTAAGTTTTTCCAATGAAAATAGTTGATAAAGGGGCTTCGGCCCCTTTTTTTGTGCGCTCTTACGCCTTACTTTTATTTTTGTAATTAGCCAATCTATATAATCGAAAGTTGACACCATCTTCTGAAATATTACTTGTGGAAGACAACCCTCAGGATGCCGAGCTGACGCTCCTGGCATTGAGAAAGGAAAGTCTCGGTGACCACATTACCGTGGTTAAGAATGGTGTTGAGGCCATAGAGTATCTCACCGGAAATACTGATAACAGGGCCACAAGGCTTAGTCGGTTGAAACTCGTGTTTCTCGATTTGAAGTTACCCAAGCTCAATGGCTTTGAAGTCCTGGAGAAGATCAAGACTGATAAATCACTCAGCACGATTCCAATTGTTGTCCTCACCTCATCTGCAGTAGACAGCGACATTGAGAAAGCCTATCGCCTGGGTGCCAATAGTTATATCGTAAAACCTATAGAGTTCACAGCCCATCGAAGAGCGGTAATCGAAGCTGCTCATTACTGGTTAAAAGTGAATAACACGTTAAATTAGAAATGACAGAAATTAGTTCAGCTACTCATAGTTTTTTGTTTGTGGACGAGGAAAACGCTCCACTGAGAGTCTTGCTGCTCGAAGACCTCAGTACTGATGCTGAATTGATAAAGCTCCAACTTCGCAAACTTCAGGTCGAAAAAGAGATTGAGCATGTTAAAGACAAAGATGAGTATTTACATGCTTTGGCTACCTTCAAGCCACACATAATACTTTCGGACTACACACTTCCGCAATACACCGGAATGGAAGCTCTGCAAGACCTTAAAAGCATCAACTCCTACGTTCCTTTCATAATTTGCACCGGCTCACTTAATGAAGAAACGGCAGTGGCCTGCATGAAAGCCGGAGCCGATGATTACGTGCTGAAAGACTCGATGGGTCGTCTTCCTTCTGCCATTGAAAATGCACTGGAAAATAAAAAGACACTCGTCCTCAAAGAACGCGCTTCGTATGAACTCAAGAAGAGCGAAGAAGACTTTAAAGCATTGGCAGAAAGTGCTCCAGAACAGATTTACAAACTGAATAGCAATGGGGTTATTCTCTATGCCAATCGCAAACTCTCCAACGTCAGTCGCGAACAGTTGAAGGGTCGTAAGATTTATGATTTTATCATCGAGAAAAATCACGACAGACTGAAAACCAGCATTGAGACCTGTTTCGAAACAGCGCAAAAACAAAAGATCGAAATAGAGGGAGAAGAAGATGATCCCGAATCGAAGTGGTACATGTGCAGTATCGGACCTGTGCTGAAAGATGGCAAAGTAGACGCTGTTGTTTTTATCCCGGCAAACATCACTCAGAGGAAAAGAGCCGAACTGGATTTGCGCGATCTGAACGAGCGGTTGCATAACCTAACGCAGCACCTCGAAACCGTGCGAGACGAGGAAAAGAAAAAAATTGCGATGGAAATCCACGACCAGCTAGGCCAGGAACTTACTGGTACCAAGCTTGGTCTCTACTGGATGCAACAACATCTCAAACAAAAAGGCCTGGAAGAGGCTGACTATGATCAGCTCCAGGAAAAGATCGAATACCTCATCAATTTGAGCACGCAAACCATATCGACCGTCAGAAGAATTGCACACGAACTTAGACCCGTGGTTCTCGATGACATTGGATTGATTCCGGCTCTCGAATGGCACGTGGAGAACTACAAAAAGTCCCATGAGATCAATTGCCACCTTCGAATAGATACGGGGGACATGACATTTGGAAAGGATTTCTCTACGGCCATCTACAGGGTGACCCAAGAGGCTCTTACCAATATAGCTCGACACGCGAAAGCAGAAAATGCTTATATTAAGTTTTATAAAACAGCCGACAAACTCCACCTTGAAATAGAAGATGACGGACAGGGAATGGATCTCGAGAAAGCTCGAAAATCAAAGAGCATGGGACTATTCGGTATCCGTGAAAGAATAAAAAAATGGGATGGTGACATCCACATTGAGAGTGGTCATGAGGATGGCACTCAAATTCATATAAGTTTCGAAATAGAAAACCTCAAATAAAAGCTATGCAAACCAAAGTAGTAATTTGTGATGACCATAAAATAGTTCGCGAAGGACTAAAGCAAATCATCAGTTCTTTCAATGAATTTGACATCATTGCCGATGACATTGCATCCGGTGAAGCATTGATTGGTTCTCTGCGCAAGGAAGTGCCAGACATTGTGGTTTTAGACATTTCGCTGCCAGGCCGCAGTGGACTTGAAGTGCTAAAGCAACTAAAGTCGATGCATCCTGAAATAAAAGTTTTGGTGCTCAGCATGTATCCGGAAGATCAATTTGCTATTAGAATGCTGAAAGCAGGTGCCAACGGCTACTTGCATAAAGACAGTGCTCCAGAGGTTTTGATAACAGCTCTTCGCACTATCCGCGATGGAGGTGAATACCTGAGCCCGCAGATTACGAAATTGCTCTACAGAGAGATGAGCAACGACCACACCGACCTACCACACAAAACACTTTCAGATCGGGAGTACGAAGTTTTGCTTTACATCGGTGAAGGAAAAACGATAAGTGAAATTGCGGCTCAGCTTTCGCTCAACGTGAAAACTATCAGCACTTATCGAACCAGAATTTTGGACAAAATGAATCTCGACAACAACTCAGATCTTGTGAAGTACATCATGCTCCACGACCTGGCTGTAGGTTCTTAACGTTCATGATTTTAAGTCCATTTCCTGGTGTAGGATTTATCTGACACACCATGAAGACGCAATCCTATAACCTTTCGTGAATCACCTATCTACATTTGTATGGCAAACCTTAAGAGTGTTAAAACAAACTTAAAGAGCCATGATAAAAGTTGTAATATGTGACGATCATAAAATCGTGAGAGAAGGATTAAGACAGATCATCAGCAATTTTGATGATATCCAAATTTTGGCTGACGACATTGCCAGTGGTGAAGAACTCCTTCAAAGACTTAGAAAGGAAACACCGGATCTTGTAATTCTAGACGTGTCCCTTCCTGGGCGTAGCGGACTGGAAGTTCTCAAGCAGATCAAAATATTTTATCCAGATATGAAAGTGCTCGTACTGAGCATGTACCCGGAAGACCAGTTTGCAATCCGAATGTTGAAAGCCGGAGCAAACGGATATCTCCATAAGGATACCGAACCTGAGATGTTGATTGAAGCCATTCGCACGATCCAAAACGGTGGAGAATACCTGAGTCCGCAGATTACAAAGTTGCTTTACAGAGAAGTGAACAATCAAAATCAGGACCTCCCTCACAAAAATCTATCCGATAGAGAATATGAGGTGATGCTCGCAATTGGCGAAGGAAAGGCCAACAACAAGATTGCAGACCAGCTAAAATTGAGTGCAAAAACTATTAGCACATACAGATCGCGCGTACTGATGAAAATGGGAATGGACAACAATTCCGACCTCATCAAGTATATTTTGATGCACAATCTGGCACCGATTTCTGAAGTGTAGGTGAGTGACTACGCTTTTATAATTTTTATCCTACAAGTCTCACGTTTGTGAGCTGACACGCGCAAAATTATTTGACGATAATTTTGATTAAAACTAAAAACTAATTTATAACCTAATTTATCCCGACAGTGAACACTTTTACTAACGGAGTTGACCTTGCTACACAGAATCAACAAGTGAATATTCTTCTGCTTGAAGACTACCTGCTCGATGCCGAACTTGTGAGTACTCAGCTTAAAAAAGGATTTCCCAACTTCAATATAAACCACGTCTCCAATAAAGAATCTTTTGAGGAAGCACTTGAAAGAGACAAGCCCGATGTAATCCTTTCAGACTTTGTTTTGCCTCAATACAACGCACTTGAGGCGTACGCCAAAATGAAAGATCTCGGATTGTCTATTCCATTTATTTTGGTGACTGGCGAGCTGGATGAAGAGGCGGCAATAGATTGTATAAAAGCCGGAATTGACAATTACGTCATCAAGAAGTCACTTACAAGACTCGGAATGGTGGTTTCTCAGGCTCTGGAGAAGAAACGTTACGAAATTCAACGAGCAAAATTTCAGGAAGAGATTGCTCAAAGCGAAGCGAGATACGCAGCTATTTTCAACAACGCTGGTGTAGGTATTTGCGTTTTCAAAATGAACTCCTCAGACTCTCAGGGCAGCACAAAGGAACTTTACCGCCTGAGATTAACCGAGTGTAACAACGAGGCTATTCAGCTTTTTGAAGCTCAAAGTAAATCTGATCTCGTTGCCAATTTCGATAAAACCCTGGAAGAGGATAGCTTGCCATTTATGAAAGCCATTGCAGGACTTTACGATGGTCAGAGTAGCGAGCAAATATCTCTCGAGGCAGACTTTCTAACCCTAAAAGAAAAGAACCTCAGACTCAAAGTCAAAGTCAATCGATCACATCCAAGCGACAGTCTTTTAACGGTGAGCTTCATCGATATGACAGCGATTAAGCGCTCGGAAGATCGGCTGCACCGCGTTATGAACCAATTGGAGCAGACTGTTGAGATAAGGACTAATGAATTGAGCCGGGTTAATGAAAAACTGAAGGCAGAGGCCAAATCGCGACAATTGATCTCTGACCAGCTTCGCGACAACTACATTCACATGACCGAAGGGATTATCGCTGCAAAACGTATCCAGCAGTTGATGCTTCCATCAGAGTCTCAAATTGCCTCAGGTTTTGGTGATGCATTTGTCTACCTGAGACCACTTGACATCGTTAGCGGAGATTTTTACTGGTTCCACAAAAAAGGAAATAAGTGCTGGATAGCAGCAGTAGATTGCACAGGCCACGGAGTTCCAGGAGCATTTATGAGCATGGTAAGTTCCAAAATCCTCAATCAGGTGATTAAGGAAGAAGAAATGGAGAGTCCGGCAGAGATCCTACAGGCACTCGACAATTACGTGATTACTGAGCTCAAACAACACGATACCGAAACTCAGGTGAGTATGGGAATGGATATTTCTCTTTGCCTGTTTGATTTTGACGAAATGGAGATGCGTCACAGCGGAGCTCTTCAAACGGCATACTTTGTCAGAGATGGCGAAATTGAAGAACTGCGTGGAGACAGGCTTTCAATAGGCGGAACTTTTAAAGTTGAGCATAAAAAATTCACTGAACACGTTCGCCCACTAGCTAAAGGAGACAGGATTTATTTGCACACCGATGGTTTCACAGATCAATTTGGCGGCCCCAAGAACAAGAAGTTTACAAGAAAAAGATTCAAGCAACTACTGGCAGATATTCAGGGTTGCAGCTTCTTTGACCAGGAGTCGAGCATCAAAAACAGCCTTCAGGACTGGAAAGGAACCTACGCTCAGGTAGATGACATTTTGGTGATGGGAGTGGAAATTTAAAACTTCGACCTCCGGCCTTTCTTGAGTAGAACTTCTTTCCAAAAAGAGGCTTTATTGACCGAGAAGTAAGTTTTTTGCTGCGGTCCAAAGGAGCGAAAGAAACGCTCTACTTCAGGAATCATTGAGCCTTCAAAGTCAAATATTTTTAGCCCTAAAGACTTAGCTCGCAGCATCGAACTCCAGATGCCCAGAGGGCCGGCACCTATGTTTTCAATCTTTTGGTCGACTCCTCCGAGTATGTAATATGCTGCTTGTTGATCAAAAACACAGACGGCTACTCCCAGTGTTTGTTCCCTTTTCTGAGTAAAGGTCATGAAGCTGTTTTCCGGGGTGAGAAAATCCGAGAAAATTTTGTCGAGCCAGTACTTTTCAATTTTTGCAGCTTTCCTCTCCAGATTTTCAACGATTATCTTTTTAGCCAATTCAGGATCGTGCGACTGGTCAATTTCCACACCGTCTTTTTGCGCTTTGCGGATGCTATTTCGGGTTTCTGGTGAAAAGCAATCAAACAGTTCCTCTTCACTCCTTTCCAGGTCGTGAATATAAGTGTACTGCGGCACGATTTTAAAGTCATTCCAGCTAAAAGGCTGCAAATCCTGCAAGCTTTGTGGAAGTGAAACTGTTACGATATTTTTTCGGGCAAGCTCAGCAAGTTTGTCGGCCATTGCCCGCACCACTTTCTTTTCTTTACCTAACCGCTTTGCCGGGTTGGTGCCGGAGTTTACAAAGACAAAACCATTGTGAGGTGTAAAAGGTGGATTGCGATAAAAGGTAAATCCTTTGATCTTATCTCGAAAAAGGTAAAAGCCAGCTATCGTTTTTCCCTGAGGATCCAGAATTCCAAAGCAACTCAGCTGATCACCAAAAAGGTTCATCCACTTTTCGGTATTAAAGACACTCTGAGAATCATTGTTGCTTCTGGCAAATTCAGCAAAAGATTGAGTGGAAATTTCTTTAACCTTCATTGCGGGTAAAGATAAGCGTGTTTTGGAAAAGTGAAACACATTAGCTCCTCCATGCCTTTTTTGTTCATTTTCCCTATGTAATTTACTGACCCCTGGTGGTTTCCAAATCGCTTCCTCAAGGTAAAATGCTACAACGTAAATTCTAAAAACCACCCAACAGGTTTCGGATCATTAAAAATCAAATGAATGCCTTTGTCACATAGAGCGCAGTGCCTTTGGAAAGCATCAACTTTAAATACTTATTTCACGGGGAACCTTCCAAGGATATTCTAATTTAGCATTCGATTGTAGAAGAGAATGTTTCAAGACTTAAATCTAAAATCAAGCTTCATTAGATCTGTTATGGTCCTCACTTCTGGGACCGTAATAGCACAGGCCATAAGTTATGCTGTCACTCCTCTTTTAACGCAGTTCTTTTATACACCAGAAGACTTTGGCGAGCTGGCCATGTACATTAGAATCACAGCCTTTATCACTGTAATAGCGACAGCTAGATACGAGTTGACTATTCCGTTAGAAAAAAAAGACAGTCATGCATTTCAATTATTTTGGCTATCCTTAAGAATAGCCTTTTGGACAATTGTTGCAACCATTCTCATAGGTGCCATCTATTGGGTATTTAGTGGTGTAAAAACTGATACACTTTTCTATTTGCTCTTGATTATAGCCGGCTCTGCTTTCATGATTTTCAGGAACATCGCTAGCAATTGGGCTATTCGCAAGGAGAATTTCAAAGTCATTTCATATTCTAAAATCCTTCACTCATCGACCGCCAATGGCTTAAAACTGGTCGCAGGTCTGTTAAATTTCGGGGCGATTGGTCTCATCATTGCGACAGTAATTGGCGTAATAGTATCGTGTACTTCATTCCTAAAGAATTTCTTCAACGTTTCGAGGTCTGAAGAGAACAATCGATCGGGAGCCAAAATGAAGGTTTTATCAAGGCAGTATCGTGAATTTCCCAGAGTAAATCTTCCTCATTCACTTCTAGACCATGGCAGAGAATTACTCATTGCATTCTTTATGATTGAATTTTTCACTGAAAGTGTTTTTGGATCCTATGACTTGTCATTCAGAATGCTAAGACTTCCCTTGATGCTGATAGGAACATCAATTGGCCAGGTCTTCTTTCAGAAAGCTTCTAAGATGTATGCTGAGAAAAGGAAAATGTATCCAACTCTTAAGAAAACTGTAGCATTACTGTCTGCTCTTTCCTTAATTCCTTTTTCAATTGTCTTTTTCTTTGGTGAACCAATTTTTGTATTTGTTTTCGGTGATAACTGGGTGCTTGCCGGTCAAATTGCAGAAATCCTGGCACCCTGGCTCATGATCAATCTTGTAACGTCTCCTATATCAACGTTACCGCTGGTATTTAAAAAGCAAGTTCTGTTTTTCTGGCTAGGCTTAGTCAGCACAATTATTCAGGTAATTGGATTTGGAATCCTTCCTATTCTTCAGTTGAAAGGATATTTTGACATCATTTCGATGTTCTACATCATAAGTCTGTCAATGACCTTTTACCTTGTGATTGTAACCATTATTAAATTTCGTCTAACTTTAAATTATGACCGCAATCAAGCAGTTGAGAACTGAAGCTTGAACTCAAATGATTAGTGATAATTGAAAACCTTTAAATATTATTTCAGTGCTCAGAAGAATTTATAGGAACTTTTTATTTAAGCGTGCCTGGAAAAGATATAAGGCTTGTCAGCCTAAAATGGTCTATGGCGTTATAAATCAAGGCAAAAAGCTAGTCAATACTCGGATTAGCACTTCATCAACGATAAACTCTGAAGCTAATCTCACCTTAGATGATGATGTTTTTATTGGTCATTTCAATTTCATTGAAGCCTCAAATGGAATAGAGATAAAAAAGGGCACTCAAATCACAAACTATATATCCATTTTGACCCACAGTAGCCACGTTTCAATTCGGTTGTATCGTGAGAACTATAGAAATGAATCTAACCTGGTGGGCTATAAAAAAGGAAAAGTCGTTATCGAAGAGTATAGTTTTATTGGACCGCATTCCACCATTATGCCTGATACGTTTATCGGAAAGGGCTCACTCGTTCAAAGCCACTCTTTGGTGAAAGGGACTTACCCTGATTTCTCAATAATAGCCGGAAATCCTGCTGTAAGAATTGGAGATACAAGAGATTTAGATCAAAAATTTTTAGAGGCACATGACATCCTGAAAAAGACTTACTCTCAATGGGCAAAAAGCGAAGAATAATAATAGTCGGATTACCACTGTTTGCTAAAAGATTGGCAGAAGCACTCAAGCCAAGGATGGAGAGTTGGAATGTCATTCACCTGGACACATATACCAGTCGCAAGGATCAATTAAAAGGCTTGTTCCTGATACCTAAAGCAGATGTAATCTACTCAATCAACGGTACACTGAGTAAAAGTAGAGTTTTTGATATTGCCTTAAAAAACAATGTGAATTGTATTATGCATTGGGTAGGAACGGATGTCCTAAAATCTACGGAAGCCTATCAAAGTGGCATCTATAAAGAGGATTATTTAGATAAAGTCAATCATTTTTGCGAAGTCAATTGGATCCAGGACGAGTTAAAACAAATAGAAATTGATGCCAGGATCGTTAATTTCGCCTCTTTTGATAGAAGCTATGCCTTAACTGCTCCAGATAGCAATAGGCTAAGAATCTTGAGTTACATGCCCGAAAATCGCTCTGAATTTTATGGCCTACCGAAAGTAATTGATTTAGCTAAAAACTTTCCCGAAATCGACTTTACCATTGTAGGAGCAACAGCAAAAAAGTATCAACCTTTACCAGAGAATTTGGAAGCCTTAGGTTGGGTTGATGACATGGATTTTCAGTTTGACAACTGTCACGCGACTATAAGAGTTCCTCAACATGATGGATTATCTAATTTTGTACTAGAAAGCCTCGCCAGAGGTAAGCAAGTTCTATACAATCATCCTTATCCAAACTGCATCTACTGTTCTGGTCAAGATGAGCTAGAAAACGCATTGACAGAAATGAATGCCGATTTTAAAAAAGGAAAGTATGAGTTTAACCAAAAAGGGAAGCTGTTTATAGAGAAAGAGTTTAACTCAGATTATGTGTTTTCGAAATTAATTAATGAAATACATTCTATAATTGAGTAAGAAGTCAAACATTCTGCTTATCGCCTATTACTTTTCTCCAGATAAACGAGTGGGAGCTCTACGTGCAACCTACTGGTTTCAAAACCTTCCTTCTCAAATGAATTGTAATGTTGAAGTATTGACAGCTAACCCCGATACGAAGACTGACCAAGTTCACTATGTACCGACAAACCAAAAGCCGAAGATTTCCAGGTTTATAAAAGATGAAGGTTTACTCTGGAAAGAAAATTTAAAGTCCTTTTTAAACGAGGAAAGAGGATTCATTCCAGACACTGTGATCATAACAGGTGGGCCATTTATGCATTTCGGCATTACAAGTTGGTTAAAAGAAAAGTTCGATTGTAACGTAATCCTCGACTACAGAGACCCCTTTGCCAACAATCCTGGATTTCAGAATAAGCGACCAATCATAGCTGTTAAGAAATTCTTTGAGAAAAGGTTTAACAAGCAGGCAGATGCATTAATTACTGTGAACCGCTACTGTTCTGAACTCATTGAAGATTTTGATAAAAAAAGGAACGCTATCATTCAAAATGGTTTTGATGAGAAAGTCGAAATAGATTTAAAAAAGCCTGATTTGTCAGATAAACTCAATCTGATCTACACAGGTAAATTTTATTTTGATCCTATTCACTTATGTAAGGCAGTCCATAATCATAGTAGTGTTCTGAATTACTATGGAGCTGATGGTGCGCAACTTTCAAATTGCGACAAAGAGGTGAAAGATTATGGTCTCGTGACCTATAAGGAATCCATCCGTGCAATTGCAAAGTCGGACGTGGGTGTTGTTCAAACTTATGGAGAAGATTTTCAGTCGACAACGAAACTCTTTGATTACATACGCTGCAAGAAACCCATTTTGATAATATCCGACAAACACATGAATCGTGGGTCAATCCACGATGAATTGAAGGGATACCCCAACGTATTTTGGTCGGAAAACAACCAATTGGAAATTGAAAAAACATTAGTAAAAATTAAGGAGCATAGATATACAGAGCCGGATGAAGAATTTGTAAATAAGTATTCTCGAGGTAGACAAATGGAAAAATTAGTTGAGTTAATTAAAGAACTCAGTGCAAATGGATGATAGAAAACACGGTCCGCTAAGGCAGCAATGAAATGAATAGTAAAAAACGCATTTTACTTCTGGGAGACATCAATTCCATTCATTTGAAAAAATGGATTTTAGAGCTGAGCAAGCAACATGAGTTAGGAGTGTTCTCTTTCAACCCTGTAGATAATAAAAGCTGGCTAAAGGAATACAAGGATGCCGGGGTAGTCATTTTCACTCCCGAAAAGCCCAGGAAAAGCAAAATCAGTTACTTATTAAGATTTAACTTATTAACATCAGCTTATCGATCCTTTCAACCAGACATAGTACATGCCCATTATGCATCTAGTTATGGCTTCTTTGGCGCCCAGTTAAACGCTTCGAATTATTTAGTTTCTGCCTGGGGTTCTGATGTTTACGACTTCCCCAAAAGGTCCCTACTTCATCGAGCACTTTTAAAATTTGTTTTTCGAAAAGCAAAAGTGATCTTGAGTACAAGCGATGTTATGGTTGAAGAAATTCAGAATTACACGAACAAGAATGTCCGAGTTACTCCTTTTGGAATTCGGGTTGATAAGTTCACTCCAGCCCCTGTCAACAAAGACAAATTCATACTTGGAACAGTAAAAAGTCTCGAAGTGGTTTACGGTATTGATCATCTGATCAAAGCCTTCTCCATCTTCCACAAAGATTTCCCCAGCTCTGAATGTCATATTTACGGAAAAGGATCGCAGCTAGATGAGTTAAGGTCGCTCGCTCAAAAGCTAGGCGTACAAGATTCAGTTTTTTTTAAGGGATTTGTGGACCATGAAAAGGTAGCTAACGCACTAAATACTTTTGACATTTTCTGCGCTTTTTCCAGAGAGGAAAGTTTTGGAGTAGCCATTCTGGAGGCATCTTCTTGCGGATTACCCGTAATGGTAAATAATATTGGCGGTCTAACAGAAGTCGTTAAAAATAGTATTACTGGCCAAATTGTGGATGCCGAAGACCATGAACTGGTAGCAGAGAAATTACTGCATCTAGCAAAGAATAAAGAAGAACGCCAAACATTAGGTAGAAACGGACGGAAGTTCGTTGAGTCCAACTACAATTGGTCGAATAGCGTCAAAATCATGAATGATATTTATGATGAGCTCTCGTTAAAATAAGCCGAAGGTTTAGCTTTCGCTCTCAACGGCCTTTTTCTCAGCAGTTGCAGCTCTTTTCTTATCAAAATTTCCTGCCTGATACATCCGCTCAATAATCTCCACAACCTTTAACCCCTCGAGTGCATTGGTGGTGATTTTTGTTCTGCCGAGCAACGTGTCGACCACGTTCTCAATAATGTAAACGTGATTGGCAGCAGACCCCTTGTAAGCACCGTAGTCATTGGCCGGATTTGAAGGAGGCAGCTCTGGCATTTCGTAATTTTCGATATCGCAATAAACAACCTCATTCATGTACTGACCTCCGACTTTCACCGTGCCTTTCTCACCAATGATGGTCATGCTGCTCTCGAAATTTTGATTATTAACGGCAGTGCTGAAGTTAAAACTTCCAATTCCTCCATTGGTGAAATCAAAGCTCACAAAACCGGAGTCTTCAAAATCGGTTGTCTCAGCGTGTTTAAAATCCGCAAACTTCGCCTGAATATTTTCGATATCTCCGAAGAGCCAATACATGATGTCGATGAAGTGAGAAAACTGCGTGAAGATCGTTCCACCGTCCAGATCTTTGGTGCCTTTCCACTTCACTTTTCCGTAATAGCGATCATCGCGATTCCAGTAGCAGTCGGTTTGCACCATGTAGATTTCTCCGAGTTTGCCCTGAGACACAACTTCCTTGAGCCAGGCCGAAGGAGGAGAGTAACGGTTTTGCATTACACAGAAAACTTGTTTGCTGTGGTGGAGCGCATTGAAAATCATCTTTTCACAATCGGACTTGGTCAGCGCCATAGGCTTTTCAATCACAATATGCTTGTTGTGGTCGAGCGCCAGAAGTCCGTGCTTAGCATGCAGTCCGTTGGGTGTACAAATGCAAACGGCATCAATTTCCAGGTCGGCTGCAAGCATTTCTTCGGGAGTCGAAAAAAATGGAATATCGAATTCCACTCCACACTCTTCCTTCGATCGGATGTCGCACATAGCAACTAATTCCGACTCTTCATTTCGCTGCACCATCTCAGCATGTCTCTTGCCAATGTGTCCAGCACCGATTACTGCAAACTTGATCGTTTTCATTCCTCCATTAAATTTCGGGCAAAGTTAGAAATAATGCGCTGATGGCTTCCTTAAGCAAAAGGCTTTCACCGTTACTCAAAAGCTCTTCGGTTGAACAAGGTGTAGCCAAAGCTGAAGATGAAGCTCCAGGGATCTTCCTTCTGATCGTAATAATTGAGACTCAGACTTAGCGGTCCGATGGGTGATTGGTAGACCAATGAACCAGACCCGATGTAATTGAAAGTGTCGTCATAGAAATAGTAAGGGCTTTTGTCTTCGTTGCCGGCAATTCTTCCAAACGGTTTAAAAGCATAACCCTCTGCCCTCAAGTGAATATTCTTATTGATGTGTCCGATTAGTTTCACACCACCTGCTGCGTAGTTGTGCGCTCTAAAATGATCGAGGAAAAAGGTGTAGCTCTCTGGAATAGGTCGGTAGGCTGGAGCCTCAATTAGTGTTGCCCGATAATTGGCAAAAAACGGCTGGTTAGAAGCAACGGCCTCTAGATCGAAACCCACAGTGATCGGACCCCAGCGGTCGAAATAGTTGGTATATTCTCCTTTTAGAGACCACCACTCATGGTAATTTTTGTAAGGCACAGAACCCGGAACAGAGGCTGTGGACCCCAGGTCGGTGAGCTCATCACCGCTTACAAACCTTCCTCGAATGTTTAAAAACGTACCATCTGTCGCGAATTGCTTTCGATTAAGAGTGCTTCTCTCATAGAAAAGTGCAGCAGTGAGGCCTCTAAACGAAGTGTTATCAACCGTATCAGCCGAGGAAAAATCATTTGTTTGATAGTATTCGTCACTGATATCAAAATAATTTGGCTCGAAGGTCAGTCGGCCTTTTGAGCCAACAGGAATTTTAAACTTGGCACCGCCAAACTGCTCGGTATGAATGATAAAAGACGGTTGAGTTTCTTCAAAGAAAGTGGTGAAACTCTTGAAGTAATCCCATCGGTTGAAAGTGAGGCCAGGCTCTATGGAAAATGGAATCTGCGCAGAAAAATCGAAGCGCGAGCTGGCATGAACTGAGCTGTAGAATTTACCGAAGTACGAATTGGCGTTGAGTGTTGCAGAAGTTCGACCGAACAGATTGTAGCGAACTCCCACAAACCCGGTATTAATAGGTCGGGACGAAAACACCCCACCAAAAGAGACAAGGATATCTTTCTCTTTCTTCACATTCAGGCTGAGTGAATAAAAACCAGACTCAGGCTTGTAGTGAGCGACAGGGTAGATGTACTTGATTTTGTCATCGGAAAAAATGCGGAAGTAACGCGATTCAATTTCACGGATCGAAATCGTATCACGATTCTTTCCAAGTATTTTACGGACATAGCTCTTTTGCGATTTATCCAATCCTTCGATGTTGATCTCGTCAAAGACAAGCGGTTCGAACTGCGATTTGAAAGCAGCTCTTCTCTTATTTTTCGATTCGAGGGTTTCTCGCCTTTCAATCATGCCGGTGATTGTGTCCAACTCCAAAACAGTAGACTGATAGCCTTGCAAAACTGCTTCGGCCGCCTCATCGAATTCAAAAGTTCCCACATCTGTTTCCGGTTCTACGATATGCATGTGATCGCACAGACTCTCGAAATTCGATTTATACTGAATCATGCTGCGAATCTGCGACATAAAACTATCCATCGATGGGCTCACCTGGTTTTCGGATACGTTGCAGCCAATAATGACATCAGGCATAAAATCGCTGTACATGACGTCTGAAGGAAAATTGTTGTAGAGCCCTCCATCGAAAAGCAACTTGCCATCAATTTCTATGGGCTTTAGGTAAAAAGGATAAGTTGAGGACGCCCGCACAGCCTGACTCAAATGTCCCGATCGAAAGACTACGCTCTCTTTTGCCTCCACATCGGAAGCTACACAGCGAAAGGGTACAAAGAGATTATCGAAGTCATAATCCGCAGCCGCTGCAGCCTGGCTGAAAAGTTCGAGAAATTCGTAATCCATCAAAACCGGATCAATCAGGTTAGTTGGAATGCTACCTTCAATGAGTGATGCCTTACTAAACTTGAGAGTAGCCAGAGAAGCATCAGGGTCAAACTTTTTGAAAAAGAACTGGTATTCCTCTCTGAGGCCACCGCTGGCCATCAAGGCAAACTGTTCGGATTTTACGAAGTCCTCAATCTCTTCTACCGACATTCCCGAGGCATACATCGCGCCAATGATAGCCCCCATAGATGTTCCGGTAATGTAATCTATAGGAATGTTGTTCTCCTCCAGAGCTTTCAAAAATCCAACATGGGCCAGGCCTGAGGCTCCTCCTCCACTCAGCACCACTCCCACTTTTTGTTGAGCGTTAGAAGTGACCACTGCAGCCACTAGAAAACAGATGACTAGCAGATATTTTTTAAAACTGGGAATCAGACACCGCTTTAGAAAAAGCAACAGGTTAATTTGGCCAGAATGACCAAAATGAAGATTGTATAATCGCTCAATTTTCAAGTTAGACGCGCGGTGTTTGGTTTAGTTCCGGATTGAAATACGAAACTGGGCCAAATATATTTCATTCGGTTGCAGAAATGCGCACGCAAATGCTAAAATGTCAAAAAAACAAAGTGAACAACTGACGCTAAATCAGGAGTTTTTAACTTCCTTCAGATAGTCCACCGCCTGCAACAGACGAGAGCCATACCAACTAAACATTTCACCATCTACAATTTCGATGCGAGACTGCGGCAGGATTTCTCTAAATTCATTTTTGTGCTCATCCTTAAACGGAAAAGGTTCTGACGAAAGAAAAACAAAATCGGGATTGGCAGCTTTCAGATCTTCTTTGGTGACTTCGGGGTAACGCTCTCCTTCAAACTTTGGGTGATTCGAGAAAACGTTTTTGAAGCCGCAACGATTTAGCAGATGGTCGACAAAAGTGTCGTTAGAAACCACCATTTTCGGGTTTTCCCAAATAAAATAGGCCACTGAGGCTTCTGGACTCTCGGTAACAGGAAGGCTTTTAAATTTCTCCTCAATTTCTTTTGCCAATTGCACAGCCTCTTTCTCGTGATCGCAAATGCGGCCGACTTCCACAATCATTTCGTAAGCATCATCAAGGGTGTCCACATTGCTCATCCAAACTGGAAATTCTTTTTCTAACTCCTCGATATCCTCTTTGGTGTTTTCTTCCTTGTTGCCAATGATTAAGTCCGGATCGAGCTCCCGTATTTTATCGAGATTTAGTTTTTTAGTTCCACCAATTCTTTCCTTTGACTTCCACCAGGCTTTGGGGTGGACACAAAATTTCGTGATTCCCACTACTTCTTCTCCAAGCCCTATGGCATGAAGCAACTCTGTTTGAGATGGAACAAGAGAGATAATCCTTTCTGGCGGTGCAAAAAGCTGCACCTTTCTGCCCATTTGATCGGTATAATTTGGCATGCGTTCGGTTAGAATTGAGAATTTGTGCGGGCAAATGTATTGAATCCCGAAACCCGAAAAAAACTATTCAGTCAATTCCCTGATGTTATAGCGGATAGCATTCCAATACGTGAATTTGGAATCGATCGTCTTCACGATTTCTTCAAAATGCGGCCTGAAGTCGGCCTGAAGATCTTCGTGCATCTTGTCGAGCGCCTTTCGGATTTTTAGCATGGTGCGAAAAATGATTCCCTGCGTTGGCTGATGGCGGAGAGATGAACCAAAGTGATCGACAGTTCGCTCGCAAAAGTGCAACAAGAGTTGCACCATGTAACGGTCACTTTTTGTGAATCGCTTAAATTTTGTGATTTCCCGAAGTACTTTCCTCAGTGTTTTTGCAGCAAAGTAAGGTCGGTGACTCAGATCTTCAAAAGCCAGATCTAGATGCTCCTGCATGTCGTCAGCATACTCGGCTGCGTCTTCAGCGTAGCTCAACAGGTAAGTGAGGAGCTCTTTGTTTTCCTTCTTTGCGCGAGCAAGTCGCAGTACAATTTCCTGAGTTTCCTCGGGTGAGCATTTTTTAAGTTCCTTTTTGAGAATGGTAAGAGATTCTGGCTTCACAATACTTGCGTCTTTTTTCGTCAGCCGAATTTATCCAAAAGTTTGAGAAGGTCTGCTTTGGTGTTGGCTTCTTCGGCCGGTTTGTCGGTTCTCCAGCGATGCATTCGAGGGAACCTTAGTGCCACGCCACTTTTGTGACGATTCGATTCGGCAATTCCTTCAAAAGCGATCTCGAAAACCAACTCTGGCTTAACGGACCTCACGGGCCCGAATCGATCGACTGTATTCTTTTTTACAAAACGATCAACCTGGTTGAACTCCTTGTCGGTCAAACCGGAGTAGGCCTTGGTAACAGGAACAAGCTCATCACCATCCCATACCGCAAAAGTGTAATCGGTGTACAAATTGGCTCTGCGCCCGTGGCCGCGCATGGCGTAGATCAAAACCGCATCGATTGTCAGCGGATCGACTTTCCACTTCCACCAGTCGCCACGCTTTCTCCCGACCTTGTAGTTAGAGTCTTTCTTTTTGATCATCAACCCCTCGCTGCGCATTTCCCGGGAGCCTTCCCTTTTCTCTGCCAATGAGCTCCAGTCCTTTTCTTCCAAAACTTTAGAAATCAGCAACTCATCGACACTGGCCTTTTCCACAATTTGCTCGAGCCAGGCTCTTCTTTTCCCGAGCTCTACTTCTCGCACGTCTTCATTCTGGTGTTCCAAAAGGTCGTAAGCAATGATTTTCACCGGGGCTTTTTTCATCGTTTTGGCAGAAACATTTTTGCGTCCGATTCGGGTCTGCAAAAGGTGAAACGGCAATGGCTGTTCACCATCGTGGCAAATTATTTCTCCATCGATTACTGTACCGTCAGGCACGGTATCTTTCAGGGAATGAAGTTCCGGAAACTTATCAGTCACCAGTTCTTCCCCACGGCTCCAAACGAAAATTTGTCCTTCGCGAATCACAACCTGCCCGCGGATTCCGTCCCACTTCCACTCCACCTGCCAATCGCTAGGATCTCCCAGCTCCTCGGGTTTTTCTTCAAGCGGATATGCCAAATAAAATGGATAAGGACGCGACAAGTCGTCTTCTTTCCTTTCTTCCAGTATCAGTCTTGAGAAAGTGTACTCTGTTGGCGTCCAGTTTCCCATCAGCCTGTGAGCCAAAACACTTTCATCCCGCTCGGTGTATTTGGCAAGAGCTTTCACCATGTTTTTCTGCGACACGCCAATCCTGGAAATACCGGTCATCAGTTTGTTGAACACAAAACGTTCGTTTCGCGACTGCTTCATCCATTCCGACTGCACCCACTTTTTCTTTTCCTCGTCTGTTTTTTCCCGGAGCTCGATAATCAGCTCCATGATTTCTGTCAGCGACCGCTCCTCCGTAGATTCCGGATCCGGTAGCACCAGCGCCACAGTTTCCCCAAGGTCGCCCACAACATGGTAAGATTCTTCGAAAAGCCAATCGGGAAGCCCGGCCAGCTCAGCTGCCCATTGCCTGAGAAAAGTAGTTTTTACCGGACGCTTTGGCCGTTTGCCAGAAAGCAGAGCGATACACCAAACCTTGTCGGAATCGGGCGCTTCTCGAAAGTAGTCAGCCAGGACATCAATCTTCACCGTGGTCTTTGTGGTCTGATCGAGTTTCATGAACAGCTCGGCAAATCGCTTCATTCTTCGTCTCCCTTCTCCTCTTTCTCGTCCATGTTTTCACCTTCGTATTCGGTATCTACTACGCTCGCGTTGTAGCCTTGCTCTTTCAGCCAGTTCGCAAAAATGGTGGAGTAACCGTGAGTGACGTAAATGTTTTCAGCCCCAGTGGCTTTTACCGACTCGTTCAATCCTTGCCAATCTGCGTGATCCGACAGAACAAACCCTCTGTCGGCATTTCTTCTTCTGCGCATTCCCCGCACCATCATCCAGCCACTGGCCACTCCCGTAGAGTAAGGCTTCAGTTTACGTGCCCAGGGAGTTCCTAAAGCAGAAGGTGGGGCTATCACGATATTTCCCAGAGTTGCTTTTTTGGGAGTTTCCTGAGTGATTTGCGTTGTCTCCTGAATGACTATTCCGGCTTCTCTTAGCACCTCGTTGGTGTTTTCCACAGCTCCATGAGTGTAAATCTTTCCGATTGAAGAGTCGAGGTTTTGAATTATTCGCTGAGCCTTCCCGAGCGAGTAACCACAGAGAATTGTGGTTTTTCCCTGCTCTTTATTTTTTCTCCACCAGCTGTTGATGTCCTCAAAAACCGATTCCTGATTTTCCCATCGGTATACTGGAAGTCCAAAAGTTGATTCAGTGATAAACGAATGACATTTCACCGGTTCGAATGGCGTGCAGCATTTGTCGTTTTCGGTTTTGTAGTCGCCAGAAACCACCCACACTTCACCTTTGTATTCCACGCGCACCTGCGCAGATCCATAAATGTGACCAGCAGGATGAAGCGAAAACTTAACTCCGTTGATGGTTCGCGGTTCGTTGAAATCAACACCTTCCACATTGATGTCGCTGCCCAGGCGGTATTTCATCACCGGCACACTGAGGTTATGAGCTAAATAATTTTTCATTCCCCAGCGGGAGTGATCGGCATGAGCGTGTGTAATAATTGCTTTGTTGACCGGCTTCCACGGATCGATGTAAACTTTTGCCTGCGGACAGTAGATTCCCTTGTTAGTAAAGCGTAAAAGCGACATGTGACATCAACCACAAGAAACAAGAAATGTTTTTGAATTGCCAGGTTAAAGGCGTCTGTCAAATCCGGGTAGTCGCAGGATAAATCGCAGTGGTCTCGACAAAATGTCATTTTATCAATGCCCAATTTCAGGCTGTGTCAGTCAAATTGTGTCAATATTTCATTTGAAAGATTTTTCTGACCGGTGGCACAGAGATTGACCAAAGAGAGTCGAAATCAAGAACGAATACCTTTAAAACGAAACATATCATGAGTAAAATTATCGGAATTGACTTAGGTACTACTAACTCCTGCGTAGCTGTAATGGAGGGAAATGAGCCGGTCGTTATCCAAAATAGTGAAGGAAAACGAACCACTCCCTCGATGGTGGCTTTCGTAGAGGGTGGTGAAAGAAAAATCGGTGACCCTGCAAAACGTCAGGCTATCACCAACCCAGAGAAGACAATTTCTTCTATCAAACGCTTTATGGGTAACTCTTTTTCAGAAGTAGAAAAAGAAGTTGGCCGCGTTCCTTATAAAGTTGTAAAAGGTGACAACAACACGCCACGTGTTCAAATAGATGACAGACAATACACTCCTCAAGAGATCTCGGCAATGATTCTTCAAAAAATGAAGAAAACTGCTGAAGACTATCTCGGTCAGGGAGTTACAGAGGCAGTGATTACTGTTCCTGCTTACTTTAATGACTCGCAGCGTCAGGCTACTAAAGAAGCCGGTGAAATTGCTGGACTTAAAGTGAAAAGAATTATCAATGAGCCAACTGCTGCTGCTCTTGCCTATGGACTTGATAAAAAGTCGCAAGACATGAAAGTGGTAGTATTCGACCTCGGTGGTGGTACGCATGACGTTTCCATTCTCGAGCTAGGTGACGGTGTTTTTGAAGTACTTTCTACTGACGGTGACACTCACCTCGGTGGTGACGACTTTGACCAGGTGATCATCGACTGGTTGGCTGCCGAATTCAAAGACGAAAACGGAATTGACCTCAAGCAAGACCCAATGGCGATGCAGCGTTTGAAAGAAGCTGCTGAGAAAGCGAAAATTGAGCTTTCCAGTTCTTCTCAAACAGAAATCAACTTGCCTTACATCATGCCGGTTGACGGAGTGCCAAAGCACCTTGTACGTTCATTGAGCCGCTCAAAATTTGAGCAACTTGCCGATGAATTGATTAAGAAAACAATCGACCCATGCGAATCTGCACTGAAAAGCGCAGGCCTCAGCAAGAGCGACATTGATGAAGTGATTTTGGTTGGTGGTTCTACAAGAATCCCAGCTGTTCAGGAAGGTGTGAAAAAGTACTTCGGAAAAGAGCCTTCAAAAGGAGTAAATCCAGATGAGGTTGTTGCTGTTGGTGCTGCCATTCAGGGTGGTGTAATGTCAGGAGATGTGAAAGACGTTCTTCTTCTCGATGTGACTCCACTATCACTTGGTATTGAAACCATGGGTGGTGTGATGACCAAATTGATCGATGCGAACACTACGATCCCGACAAACAAGTCGGAGACGTTCTCGACAGCATCTGACAATCAGCCATCAGTTGAGATTCATGTGCTGCAGGGCGAGCGCCCAATGGCAAAAGATAACCGCTCGATTGGTAGATTCCACCTCGATGGAATTCCACCAGCGCCACGCGGAGTGCCACAGGTAGAAGTAACTTTCGACATTGATGCCAACGGTATCATTAATGTTTCGGCTAAGGATAAAGCGACTAACAAAGAGCAATCTATTCGAATTGAGGCTTCCTCTGGATTGAGCGAAGATGAAATCGAAAAAATGAAGCGCGAAGCTCAGGAAAACGAAGCTGCTGACCAGAAAGCAAAAGAAGAAGCTGAAACAGTGAACAAAGCTGACAGCTTGATCTTCCAGACTGAGAAGCAGATGAAGGAGTACGGAGACAAAATTCCTGAAGACAAGAAAAAACCAATCGAAGACGCATTGGCAGAGTTGAAGGAAAACTACGAGAAAAAAGACATTGAAGGAATGAAAGCTTCAATGGATAAACTCAACGAAGTTTTCCAGGCAGCTTCACAGGAGATGTACCAGGCGCAACAAGAACAAGGCGGTGCTGAAGGCGCAGCCGGTGCCGGAGCGCAAGGTGGACAAGCTCAAGGTGAAGACGAAGAAGTAACCGATGTTGACTTCGAAGAAGTGGAAGACGATAAGAAGTCATAAACTTCTTGAGCGACACTATAAATTGAAAAAGGCGAGCCATCCGGCTCGCCTTTTTTTTTGTTTTCAAAAGTTTCCTTTGCAGGAATATTCTAAATTCATATCTCACGAATTAAAATGAATTAAGACCATGCTAAAAGAATTCAAAGAGTTTATCAGTCGCGGAAATGTGCTTGAGCTAGCCGTAGGTTTAATCCTCGCTACATATTTCGGAGCAATAGTCAAATCATTAGTTGACGACATCATAATGCCACCTATTGGCAAACTAATCAGTGGTGTGAGTTTTCAGAATTTAAAACTGGTCATCAGTGAGGCAGAGATGTCCGGAACTGAAATCATCGTCCCTGAAATCGCCATCCGCTACGGACTTTTTATCAATCACATATTGACTTTTATACTCGTGGCTTTTTCTGTATTCCTCATTGTAAGAGCTTACAACAACTTTTTGAGACGCAAAAAGGAAAACGACAAGGCACAACCACAGTATGCTCCTTCAAAACAGGAAATGCTCCTCGAAGAAATTCGCGATATTCTGCGGGAGAAAAAGTAAGATCAGTTCTCAAATTCTGCCGTGGATTTCGACTAAAACTCAACTTTTACAACACTGACCTGTTGTGAGAGATTGTATTATTGCAACCAAATCAATCTACTTATGGAAAATACAGACATCAATTATTACCTCAATTTGGCGTACGAAATGATATTAGAGTACGCTCCAAAAGTGCTTCTGGCGATTATCGTCCTCATCATAGGACTCTGGCTCGCCAAGAAGCTGACCAACATGACTCGTAAAGGTCTTGAGAAAAGAAAAATGGACCCGTCTCTGATTCCATTTCTAACAGGCATAATTGGGGCCATACTCAAAATAATGGTTGTTCTATCAGTGATCAGCCTGGTTGGCGTACCGGCAACTTCTTTCATCGCAGTGCTCGGTGCGGCAGGACTCGCAATTGGGTTGGCACTTAGCGGGACACTACAAAATTTTGCTGGTGGCGTGATTATTCTAATTATTAAGCCGATTAAAGTTGGTGATTTCATTGAAGCACAAGGGCACTCAGGTACAGTTCATGAAATTCAGATCTTCAATACTATTTTGAAGACACCTAACAATGTGACCATCTTCTTGCCAAACGGCCCGGTTTCTACAGGTTCGATAACCAACTACAGCACTGAGCCAACAAGGCGTCACGACTGGACATTTGGCATCGGCTATGGTGATGACACAGAAAAAGCGATTGCAGTACTCAAGCAATTAGTGGAAGAGGACGACAGAATCCAGAAGGATCCAGAACCTTTCTTCGCTGTGAAAGAACTAGCTGACAGCTCGGTAAACATTGCTGTTCGCTGCTGGACGGCTTCCGGAGATTTCTGGCCAGTGAACTTCGATATGCAAGGTAAAGTCTACAAGAAATTCAACGAAGAAGGCCTGAACATTCCCTTTCCACAAATGGACGTTCACCTTCACAAAGAGAATTAATGATCTCTTTTAAAGCAATTGCACCAATAGCTCCATCACATTTGATGGGGCTATTTTTTTGATCTGCTCCAATTGACCGTTGATTGATGTGGATTCTTTTACTTTGCACGCAAAATTCAGAAACTCAAAAATGAAAAGTCTTCACGCCTCGTTCGTCCTTCTAACTGCGCTTGTTTTGCAGTCTTGCATCACCTTGAACGAAAAGGATCCAAACAACCAAAGTGGTTCACAAAATCCTCCATCCTCGAAGTCACTGCACATGATGCAGTCGGTTTTGTGGACACAGAATGCAGCTGAGTTTGAAGCCCTTTCCCACCAGGCTTTCAATGTTGCCAAATACAGACTTGGCGAAATGATTGAAGCTCACGGCGATTCTGAAAAGCCACTGGCAATCGTCACTGATGTAGATGAAACCGTTTTAGACAACAGTCCATATAACGCTCAGTTGGTTTTGGATGATGAAAATTACAACCGCGAAACGTGGATTGAATGGAGCGAAAAAAGAGACGCCACACCAATGCCGGGAGCACTTGAGTTTTTCAATTATGCCAACGAGCAGGGAGTTGAGATTTTTTATATCACCAACCGCTACGACACGCTGAGGCAAGCCACCATCGACAATATGAAAAAGCTCGGCTTCCCAATTTCAGATAATTCCAGAGTGATGACCAAAGACACCACCAGCGCTAAAGGTCCGAGAAGAGAAATTGCGCAGGAGACTCACAAAATTGTGATGCTCCTGGGCGACAACCTGGCCGACTTTTCTTCTGCTTTTGACGATCGTTCTTCAGAAGAACGGAGTGCTCTTGTGGATAGTTTGAAAAATGAATTTGGCAACAGGTTCATTGTTTTGCCCAACGTGATGTACGGGGACTGGGAAACCGAAGGCCTCTTCGAATCGAACTACAGCTACACCGAAGCTCAGAAAGATTCTGTGAGAAGGTCGAAGCTCAGAGGGTACAAAAAGGAAAACTGATTGAATAAAACGCACGACCTCATCATCATTGGTGGCGGACAGAGCGCCCTGGCCTGCGCTTACTACTTGCGCAGAACCGACATCGACTACACAATACTCGACAAAAGTGAAAGTTGCGGTGGTTCATGGCAAAGCGCTTGGGATTCTCTCACGCTTTTCTCCCCGGCCGAACACAGCTCCCTCCCTGGTTGGCTTATGCCCTCTTCGTCTCATGACTTCCCCACTAAAGAGGAAGTGATCGACTACCTGTGCAAATACGAACAGCGCTACAATATTCAGATTCAAAGGCCAGTCGAAGTTTTTTCTGCTGTCAAACAAGGCGATTTATTCGAACTCCGTACTTCTTCGGGAACGATGCGATCTAAAGCATTGATCTCAGCAACTGGGACTTGGGGAAAACCGTTTATTCCAGAGGTGAAAGGAAAAGAGCGTTTTAACGGAGTTCAAATTCATTCTTCTGAATACAGGAATCCTGACTTTTTGAAGAACAAGAAAGTGCTAGTCGTAGGCGAGGGAAATAGCGGTGCCCAGATTTTGGCAGAAGTCTCTGAACACGCAAACACGGTTTGGGCGACTCGTGAAGAGCCTGATTTTTTGCCAGACGATGTAGACGGCCGGGTGCTTTTTGATGTGGCCTCTGCAAAGTATTACGCTGAGAAAAAAGGTGAAAAGTTCGATCCTTCGAAATATAACTTGGGCCATATCGTGATGGTGCCAACGGTGAAAGAAGCCCGGGATAGAAAGGTTCTGGGCTCTAGAAGAACTTTCGCAGAAATGACCGAGTCGGGAGTGGTTTGGCCAGATGGCACTGAAGAAGAATTTGAAGTTGTGATTTGGTGCACTGGTTTTGGCTACGCCACAGCTCACCTTAAAAATCTGGTGGAAACCGACTTAAGAGGAAAAATAAAAACTGACGGAACCCGATCGAAAGAAATACCAGGGCTTTGGCTAGTAGGCTACGGTGGCTGGACAGGCTTTGCCTCAGCCACTATCATCGGTGTAGGCCGGTCTGCTAAAAAAACCATTGGTGAAGTTCAGGATTTTCTAAAAAAAGCAGAGCAGAATGACTCTGGACACGACATTTGAAAAAGTCGTGATAATTCGAGTTCACTGAAAACTATCTTAGCCAGCAGATGTTAGAAAGCGCGAATGCACAATTTAAGGTGAATGTATAAAAGGCTGAGCAAGGCCACTCTCTGGCTGTTAGGAATTCTTACCATCGTTTTTGCCTACCTGGGTTCTCAACTTGGGTTCGACTACAACTTCGAAAATTTCTTTCCTCAGGACGACCCACAGACAGAGTTCTACAACGATTTTCGTTACCATTTTCAATCGGACAATGACTGGGTTGTGGTAGCCCTCGTAAACGAAGAAGGAATTTTTGAGCAAGAGTTTCTTCAGCGCGTAGATAGTCTCACTGACGAATTGAAGAAAATCCGTCACGTAAAAGATGTGCAGTCACCAACCCAAATGGTGGAACCGCTGAGAGATCCTCTCATAGGAACTATTTTCAAAAAACCGCTCATACGGATAGACGATCCATCAAAATACGCTACTGACTCCGCCCGAATTTTTAGCCGACCTGAATTAATTGGAACTTTCTTCTCGGAAAATGGAAAGTCGCTGGCGATCAATATTTCACACACGCAGTTTTTGTCTAAAAAAGCCAGCGACACGCTTGCCACTGCGCTGAGCAAAGTTGTTGACCCCGTACCTTTTGACAAGTCACTGGTAGTAGGTCGGGTGCTAGGCCAACAATACTACGTAGGGATGATGCAAACTGAGCTGCTCGTTTTTGTGAGCCTTTCCATTTTATTAATCATCATCTTTCTGATCATCGCTTTCAGATCGTTTTGGGGCGTTTGGGTGCCTATCACTGTGGTGCTTCTGTCAGTAGTGTGGATCCTGGGAATCATGAAACTCACGGGCAAACCCATCGACCTGATGCTCACCATTCTTCCGACCATCATCTTTGTGGTGGGAATGAGTGATGTGGTCCATATTCTCTCGCGCTATTTTGAGGAGCTGCGAAACGGTCACCCAAAGATGGAAGCCATAAAAATCGCTTTCAAAGAAGTTGGACTGGCTACGTTTCTCACTTCATTGACAACAGCCATAGGATTTTTAACCCTCCTCACCTCTTCCATTGCACCCATTCAAGATTTTGGAATCTACACAGCCATCGGAGTTTTTGTGGCCTTCACTTTGGCTTTCACTCTGCTGCCTTCCGTTCTGGTGTTGAGTAAGGTCCCAAAAGCCGCCATCAAAAAAAGAAGTGGGTTTTTCTGGACCCGGCAACTTTCTCAAGCTTTCAGATGGACCATTCGAAACCAGCGATTGATGCTTATCACGGGAGGCATTCTCATAGCCATCAGCATTTATGGAATATCGAAGATTGAGGTCAACAATTTCATTCTGGAAGATCTAAAAGATGACAATCCTCTCAAAAAGGAATTTGCCTTTATGGAGAATAAATACTCCGGGGCCAGGCCTTTTGAAATGGCCATACTCTACGATGACACCATTACTGATCCCTGGCAACGAGAAATCCTGGTCGATATCGACAGCCTCGATCAATATCTGTTAGAAGAATACGGAGTTGGAACTCTTATTTCTCCTGCAGTAATTGTGAAAACCGCCTACCGCTCGATGAAAGGCGGCAACAAAGAGTATTACAAAATCCCCGAAAGTCAGGAGGAAATTGATCGCCTAATCCGCAACATCGAAAAATTTGATCGCGAAGGAATGCTCGAACTTTACGTGGATGCCGAGGAAAAAGGCTGGGCGCGAGTAAATGGAAAAGTGGGTGACCTGGGAAGCATCGTTTTCTTCGAGAAAAACAAAAAGCTGAGAGACTATTTTGAAAATGAAGTCGACACCGAATATTTTGATATCAAAATTACCGGTACCGCTACTCTCATCGACAGCAACAACAGGAGCCTCGCAAATGAAATGATTATTGGGTTACTCATAGCATTCGCAGTTATCGCTCTTGTGGTCGGGCTTATGTTTAAGTCGCTTCGCATGATCATCATCGCACTGATTCCCAACATGATTCCCCTATTGCTAATAGCCGGAATTCTCGGCTACTTCGGAATTTATCTTAAAGTCTCGACAGCCATTATTTTCACAATCGCTTTTGGAATTGCCGTTGACGACACCATTCACTTCATGAGCAAGCTGAGGCTGCAGCTTGGCAAGGGTCGTTCTTTAATTTATGCCCTCAAGCGGACTTACTTGTCTACAGGAAAAGCGATTATCGTCACATCAATAATTCTCTGCGGGGGATTCTTTACACTTATTATTTCCGACTTCCTGGGAACTTTCTACGTTGGACTTCTCATCAGTTTGACATTGCTCTTCGCAGTTTTAGCCGACTTGTTCTTGCTACCGGTGCTACTTCTATTGTTTTACAAAGACTCAAGAAACCTAGCTCCCACCTCGGAAGAAGAGGAAAAATCAAAATCCGATCATAAAGCGGCAACTTTGTAGAATCACAAAACAAATTCGCGATAGAGAGAGCACGCATTTTCAAATTATCACTAAATTTTGACTCCAATCCAAACTAACTGATGGAAGCGAGCACCAAAAAAAGAATGTGGCGTGATTTATTTCTCAGCATCTTGCTTGATGGCGTAGGAATGGTCACTTATGCCCTGCCTGTTCTCGGAGAAACAGGAGACGTGGTTTGGGCACCATTTGCAGCCTGGTTGGTCTACAAAATGTATGAAAAGAGTTCAGGCGCAGTTGGTAGTATCATCACGCTCATAGAAGAAGCACTTCCGGGAACTGATATTGTTCCGAGCTTCTTGATCATGTGGTTTTACACTTATGTTATTCGGCAAGGAAAAGACCTCGAACGAGGAAAGAAAAAGAAGAAGAGATAAATGGGTCATTCTAAGGAGTACAAGCCGGCAGAAACAGGCAATCTGAAAGTTGCTTTTTTTCTCAACACTGGCTTTACCATTATCGAAATTATTGGAGGGATTTGGACTGGGAGTATTGCTGTTATCTCCGATGCTGTCCACGATCTGGGAGACAGTCTAAGCTTGGGACTTAGCTGGTATTTTCAAAACTTAAGCCACAGAAAACGCGATCACAATTTCACCTTTGGCTATCAGCGGTTTACCCTTTTGGGAGCCATTGTAAATTCTGTCGTTCTCATTGTCGGAGCTATTTTCATCATCATCCGCGCAGTGCCGGCACTAACTGGTGAGCACGAGGTAAATGCCCAGGGAATGATGTGGCTCGCGATTTTGGGAGTTGTGGTAAACGGTGCTGCAGCACTTCGTCTTAGAAAAGGACACACCTTAAATGAAAAAGCCGTTGCTCTTCATCTCATTGAGGATGTGCTCGGCTGGGTAGCCGTTTTGATCGTCAGCATCGTGCTTCAGTTCAAATACATTGCCTGGCTCGATCCGGCACTTTCGCTTCTCATTGTGGTTTATATCCTTTTCAATGTTTTCAAAAACCTAAAGGAAAGCTTCAAAATCATTCTTCAGGGAACTCCAAAAGACGTTGATATTCGTGAGATAGAAAAAATTCTTCAAGACCTTCCAGGTATTGAAGACTACCACGATTTTCATGTTTGGTCGATGGATGGAGAGTACAACGTTTTGAGCGTGCACATTGCCACAGAGCCCGGCACGAGCTACGAAGAGATGAGTGAGCTAAAAATGAAGCTTCGCGAGAAACTCCTTGACCTGCCGATCCATCACACCACTGTGGAGGTCGAATACAAGGGTGAGCCGGATGTTCATCCAAGCATTCACAAGAGCGAATAATCAGTGCAATACCACCTTTGTGCGATTGCTTGAAATGCTTGCTATCACTACTTTTGCAGCAACAAAATTTCGGTGTTCATGAAAGGAATAGATTCATTCTCTCGCTGCGCTTTACTTTTTTCGTCACTCTTGTTTTTGTTCGCTTGCGGAGATACTGACAAATCAGAAAACAAGTTATCTCCAGAGCAAGAAGAATTGATGAGTTCGGTAGCAGAAAACTATGCTGAAATTGTCTTTGCAAATTATCAGGACGCTAGAAAAGCAGCAGAAAACCTCGAAGAATCCATCGACACTTTTGTAACTGAACCCACCAAAGAAAATTTCGAGAAAGCGAAGCTAGCGTGGTTGGCTGCCAGGGAACCGTATGGTCAAACCGAGGCCTTTCGTTTTTCCAATGGCCCCATCGACAGCAAGGGCGGACCAGAGCCATTGCTCAATGCCTGGCCGCTTGACGAAGCATTGATTGACTATGTTCGTCCTGGTACCGGGGGAGCCAGTCAAAATCAAGGCATCAACATCATTAACGATACGGCTGGTTTTCCCGAAATCACCGAAACGGCTCTTCTGCAAATGCACGAGTATCAGGGAAACGAAGCCAACGTGACTGTCGGCTTTCACGCTGTTGAGTTTTTGCTTTGGGGGCAGGACTTTGCCGATCCATCCAACGGAAAGCCAGGTCAGCGCCCTTTCACAGATTATGTTTCCGGTTCTAGAGGTGGTCACCAAAATCAAGAGCGCAGAGCAAAGTACCTCTCTATAAGTGCAGACCTGATTGTAAAATATCTCGAACAACTCGAAGCTGACTGGGACCCAAAAGTTGAAAACAACTACAGATCAGAATTTCTCAATCTCCCTCCTCAGCAGGCGATCAAAAACATGCTGAGCGGGATAGGAATATTAAGTAAAGCCGAATTGTCCGGTGAGAGAATGATCACCCCAGTGGCCAACGGACAGGAAGACGAGCACAGCTGCTTTTCAGACAACACCGACCGGGACATTGTCAACAATGCGCTTGGAATAAGAAACGTTTTGACTGGTCACTACCAACGACCGGATGGGACCACCATTGATGGAGCCTCGCTTTTAGATTTAATCGAAGAGGAAGATAAAGAGCTCGCGGAAGAACTCGAACAGCTTTCTGAAGCTTCGATGACCAGAGTGGCGGCTATTCCAGCTCCTTTCGACATCGCCATTACCAAAGAAACTCTGGAAAACCCAGGTCCGATTATGGAAGCGGTAGAAGTTTTGCAACAGCAAGGCGATAAACTAAGTGAGTCAGCAGCTGTATTGGGACTGACAATTTCTACTGCACTTCCAGAGTGATCAATCCCGCCAAAGCTTTGTTAATGACTTCGAGAAAAATGGCGAGCAGCAAAAAGAGAAATAAAACAGGTAAGTGGGTTATCGGTGGTTCAATTATAGCAATTGCCTTGATCACCGGCTGTCTGAATGATGAAAACCATATCGGAGTTTACGAGGAAGGTGAAGAACTTTCTGCCGGTGAAGCTACAGTTTTTGACGCTTCACAGAATGCATTCGGACTTCCTGTACCTACCCTAAAAGGAAAGAACAAAAACATATTTTTCGTAGGAAACTCTCTTTTCAATCAATCCTGGGTCACAGCACCATCGTCCACAACTGCCCGCGATGGACTCGGACCACTTTTCAATGCCAGAGCCTGCGACAACTGTCACACACGAGACGGTCGTGGCAAACCTCAATTCGAAACAGGTGATGTTTCCGCTGGATTCTTGATGAGACTAAGTATCCCAGGCGAAAGTCAGCACGGAGGACCTCTTCCCCACCCTATCTATGGAGGACAACTTCAGGGCTCTGCTCTGATGGGCATTCCTCACGAAGGTGAAGTGCAAATCAAATACGAGACGATTGAAGGCAAGTATGCCGATGGCACTCCCTACGAACTTCGAAAGCCGACTTACGAGTTTGTCAATTTGCAGTATGGAGCGCTCGGACCTGATGTGCTCACGTCTCCCAGAGTTGGCACCCAAATGATTGGGCTCGGGCTACTCGAAGCCATTCCCGAAGACACTCTGAAAAGCATTGTAGATCCAAACGATGAGGACGGTGACGGAATATCCGGAAGGATCAACTACGTGTGGGATTCCGTGAATGAGAAGAAATCACCTGGCCGATACGGCTGGAAGGCGAATGTTCCAACCATTCGAGAACAGGTAGCCATGGCCTTCAATCACGATATTGGTATCACTTCAAGTCTTTTCCCAAAGGACGAATCAACCAAAAGTCAGCCAGAAGCCATGAATGCTGTTGATGGAGGAACACCCGAGTTGCAAGAAGATAATTTTGATCACATCACAATTTATTCTGCCTCATTGGGAGTGCCAGTCCGAAGGAATGCAAAAGATCCAAACGTACTGAAAGGCAAAGCGCTTTTCCACGAGATAGGTTGTGCTGATTGCCACCGCCCTAAGTTTGAAACCGGAGACCATCCTGAAATTCCGGAACTCGGAAATAAAACGATCCGCCCGTTTACCGATTTACTCCTGCACGATATGGGCCCGGGACTAGCCGATGGCCGACCAGATCATCAAGCTTCTGGAAGCGAATGGCGCACAGCTCCGCTCTGGGGAATCGGACTGATAAGCACGGTGAATAATCACACTTTTTTCCTTCACGATGGAAGAGCGCGCAATCTTGAAGAAGCGATTCTGTGGCACGGTGGAGAAGGTGAAAAATCAAAAGAAGCTTTCAAAGAGCTGACGGAAAACGAAAGACAATTTTTAATTGAATTTTTGAACTCCCTGTAAATGAAAGAAGCTCTTAGAATAGTTTCAATAGTTTTTATTTCTTTTCTATTGCTTACCTGCGGAGAGAACAGCAGTGAGAAGGCGGAGATAGAAGCGAAATCTGGTGTTTCTAAAAAAGATGTCACTGAGCATTTTGGAAAACTCTTCGAAGAGATGATCCAGAAAATGCAGACTGATCTGGACCGATTCGAAATCGAAGTCGACAGCTTTCAGAATGAGCCTACCGTAGAAAACCTCGAAGCTCTTCAAACCGAGTGGAAGAATCTGACAATAACTGTTCAGCAATCATCTTTCTTAAATGTTGGTCCCATAAAAACAAAGTACGGTTTCCTTCCCATCAACTATTGGCCTGTCAACAGCGTGAAGATTGACCAGGTTCTAACCGGCAATGATCAACTGGACTCGGAATTCATGGCCAAGGCAGGCAACAGCATCAAAGGAGTTTGGGCTTTGGAAGATCTTCTATTCGACAAGGAAAAAAGCCAGATGGAATTAATTAACGAGTTTGCTGGTCCTAATGGCGCGCAAAGATTTTCCTTCGTGGAAGCTCAGGTAGATTATTTAAGAGACCGCCTGAAAGTTTTGGAACAACTGTGGACCGATTACAGACCGTCCTTTTCAAAGAACGAGGGAAGCGGAACCAATGAACCGTTTAGTCTGGTGATCAATCGTATCACGTCTGAACTAGAAAGAATCAAAAATGAAAGCCTTGCCAAACCTATGGGTTTGAGCCTCGGTGGAGAGCCTGCGCCAACATTGATAAAAGGCTACGAAAGTGAATCTGGAATTTTGATGATTCGAAATGAGCTGGCCGGAACCAGTTTTCTTTTTAATACGGACAAAAATGGACCTTCACTGGCTCAAATGGTCAATTCCAAAGACCAGGGTACCAAACTGGTATCGAGGATAAACAGTAAGTTTGATGAAGCTCGTGACATCACAGACGGCTTTGACATCCCTCTTTCTCAGGCGGTTGTCGAACAACCGGATAAAGTTCGTCAGCTGCACGAAACCGTACAGGATTTGATTGTTCTTTTCAAAACCGAAGTCACCAGCACTTTGGGCGTGACGATCACATTCAACGACATGGACGGGGATTGATTTGGTCTCTATGAAACATTTTCTCGGTGATGCTTAATCGAGAATTCGATTCTACCAAAGTGTCGTCCCGCTGGGACTTTGATTATTCTGGCGTCAAAATCTAAGGTGGCATTCCTCAAACTGAATTAAGTCCACAACTTTATCTCGAATTCCAAGAGTACTGAAATTCGAACCCCGAGCACCAACCCAAAACTACGACCGCATTCTACTTTATCTCAATTCCTACCGTCATCAACCCGCCCCTGGCATCGATTCAGCGAACAGAGAAATTAATACTTCCAGATTACATTACCCCTCAATTACAAATCAAAGGACAGCGCTTGCAGTGGTGCTTCTTTTCGAATTTCCTGCAGCACTTTTTCTTCACCTTATCCTTTTTCTTCTTCTTGCTCTTAACCTTTTTGGGTTTTACCTGAAGAGCTGAAGAACTTTTTTCTGATTTTGCCAATTGCTACTAACTTGCAGAAATTAAATTTGCGAGGCGTTTCTGATCAATCGGTGATTTCCGGGCGATTTTGATGTTGCAAATTTAGTGTGAAAAGGCGAACATTCTGCCGCCAGATTTATTTTAAAGTTGGCTTCTCATCGTGTTTTGAATGCCGCTAATTAATTAGTAAAGAGAATATTGTTTGACCTAACTTCCATATCCGATTGGCTCGAGACAGATGGCAAACCAGCGATCATCTCTGGGCCGTGTAGTGCCGAAACTGAAGAACAGGTGCTGAAGACAGCGCACCTGCTTGCGCAAACTGGCAGAGTTCACGCCCTCAGAGCTGGAATCTGGAAACCGCGAACTCGCCCAAATACTTTCGAGGGAGTTGGAGAGCAAGGACTAAAGTGGCTCGAAAAAGCCAAAAAGGAGACTGGACTAAAAACTGCCGTGGAAGTGGCTAACGGCAAGCACGTTGAGGCTGCTTTGAGTCACGGAATCGATATTCTTTGGATTGGCGCTCGCACAACGGTCAACCCTTTTTCGGTTCAGGAAATTGCCGATGCGCTCAGAGGCGTGGACATTCCAGTGATGGTGAAAAACCCGATAAATCCAGATCTGGGGCTTTGGATTGGAGCTATCGAAAGGGTTTACAAATCTGGAATTCACAAGATGGCCGCTGTGCACAGAGGGTTTTCTCAATACTCTGAATCGAAATATCGCAACGTGCCGCAGTGGGAAATCCCCATCGAATTGAAGCGACTCATCCCTCAGGTTAGTTTGATCTGCGACCCGAGCCACATCGGTGGAAAGCGAAACATGATAGAAGAAATTTCTCAAAAGGCGCTAGACCTCAACTACAGTGGCTTGATGATTGAATCGCACATCAATCCGGATGAAGCCTGGAGCGACCGTGAGCAGCAAGTGACTCCCGATGCTCTCGCTGAGATTTTTGAATCACTAACCACTCGGATTTCTGGAGTTGCAGATCCTCTGCTCGTTCACAATCTCGAGGAGCTCAGAGAAAAAATCGACTCTATAGACGATAACTTGCTCGAATTGCTCAGCACCCGGATGAACGTTGCTGAAGAAATCGGTCGCTACAAAGGTCAGCACAACATGACCATTTTGCAGACTGATCGCTGGAATGAAATTTTGCAACGCGCCTTGCGCAAGTCAAAAGAAAAGGGTCTAAGCGAAGATTTCATCCAAAAATATTTCAATGCTATCCACCAGGAAAGCATCAACCACCAGGTAACAGTGATGAATGAGCAAAAGAAAAATGCCGAGTCGGAGCAAAAGTCATAAACCTGAAAGTGGCTAAGATTCGCCCATATCAACCAACCGACAAAACAGCACTTCTCGAAATCTTGAAGCTGCACTCACCAGAATTTTTTGACCCTTCCGAAGAAGAAGATTTCATTAACTATCTGGATTACGAGTTGGACCAATATTTTGTAGTGGTTGATCGGGACAAGGTGATTGGCGGAGGTGGCTTCAATCGTGGATTTGACGATGGATCTGCGGCCCGAATCTCATGGGATCTAATACACCCCAATTATCGGGGGAAGGGAATTGGCAGCGAGCTACTCAACTATCGAATTGAAAAGCTCAAAAAGCTTCCGGAGCTTCAGAAAATAGTGGTTCGCACTACTCAACTTTCCTATCCATTTTACCAGCGAGGCGGTTTCTCAGTTAAATCAGTTGAAGAAGATTTTTGGGCTGACGGTTACGACCTTTACCTAATGGAAATGCCTGCCTAAAGGATCTTCAGCACGATTCAAAATCCGGTCATCTTTTGCTCCAAGCTTAGCAAAATCAGTATAAATCACTATTTTCCGCACATGAAATCGATCGGTGCATTTTTCCGGCTCATCAGGCCTCTTAATCTCTTGATCATCGTTTTGACGATGTATGCCATGCGCTGGTTGATTATTCACCCACTCCTGAATCGTGCTGTTGAAGGTGCCGATTTTCCAACAGATGATTTTCATTTTGCGATAGCTGTACTCATCATTGTGTTGTTAGGGGCTGCTGGCAACATTATCAACGATTACTTTGATGTTAAGGTCGATCGTATCAACAAACCACGAAAAGTGGTGGTTGGATACACAATCAAACGAAGAGTGGCAATGGCCGCTCATCATGTACTAAACGCTCTAGCAACGGTCCTGGCTCTCTATCTGGGTTGGAGATTTCGTCAGTGGGAACTTTCAATCATTCCCATAGTTATGGGTGCAATGCTCTGGTTCTACTCGCTGACATTCAAAAAACAGTTTATCATTGGCAATTTGACGGTTGCCATATTGGTTGCCATCGTACCGCTTTGGGCTGGATTGGTTGAAATTCCAACCATTCAGGCTGAACTTGCAACATTGGGGAGGGAAACGCTTTCTACCGGCCAACAGGTTACAACAGTGATGTGGAAGTTTTTAATCGGCTATGCTGCATTTGCATTTGCACTTACTTTTATTCGTGAAATCCAAAAGGATATGGAAGATCTGGCCGGTGATCGCGAGCAAGGATTCCGCACCATGCCCATCGTCCTGGGCATTAAAAAGACAAAGGCCATCACGGCTGGGCTTTTGATCCTCACTCTCATCGTGGCAATCAACCTTCAAGTGTATGTTTTTAAACCTGTGATCGACATCGAAGAACAACTACTCTATCACGGTCCTTTCACAGTGCTAATAGCATTACCTCTGCTCTTCGGGTTTTTCACAACAACCCGCGCAAAAGACCGACCGGCATTTCATAGAGCCAGCAAACTTTCGAAAATCGCCATGGCCGGGGGAATTGCATTTGCTCTCTTTTTCCGCTTTGCCATTCTCACCCACATCCTTCCTTAGAGCTTTCATTCACACTCTCTTTACCTGCAGTTTAAGTAAGCTGCCGTTTTAACTGGCTTTCATAAAGTTCTATTGATTTCTGGCTAACCGAAACACCAAGTTGAGGTAACTCGATCTTTGCATTTGTGCTCTTACTTTGGAAAGCATGAGAGTGAAACAAACCTTATGTAAAAACAGTGAGCTAGTTCTAACTAAACCCCGGGGCTTATGAAAAGGAAAATTGAAATTCTTCTGCTTTCCGACCTCCACCTCGGATCTTTTGGCTGCAGAGCCAGAGAGCTCAACCGATACCTTAGATCAATCGATCCGGAGATGGTGATCCTCAACGGAGACATTATTGACATGTGGCAGTTCAAAAAGCGCTACTGGCCCGATCACCACATGCGCGTCATCAAGCAGCTGATCAAAATAGCCAGCAAAGTGCCGGTTTACTACATCACCGGAAACCACGATGAAGCGCTTCGGAAATATTCCGATTTCCACCTCGGCAATCTCAAGCTGGTGGACAAGCTGGAGCTGGAAATTGACGGTGATCGCTATTGGATTTTTCACGGAGACATTTTTGACACAGCCATGAAAAACGCGAGGTGGCTGGCGAAGCTCGGTGCCATCGGTTACGACACGCTTATCTGGACCAACACGGTAGTGAACTGGATTCTCGAAAGTCTGGGACGCGAGCGCATGTCTTTTTCTAAAAGAATAAAAAACCGCGTGAAAAAAGCGGTGAGTTACATCAGCGACTTTGAAGAAACTGCCGGAACGATTGCCATTGAGAATCATTACGATTACGTGGTGTGCGGTCACATTCATCAGCCTGCAATGAAAACCATTCACACAAAAAGGGGAAGCGTGAAGTACCTAAATTCCGGAGACTGGATAGAAAACCTTACTGCCCTGGAATACAAAAATGGAAGCTGGTCGATGTATCACTACGATGCAGCTCAGTTTGCCGAGCAAGAGATGAAAGAAAAACTCATTGTACACCTCAACCGAAAAAGTGCTTAACCCAACCAAAGATGAAAATACTCTATGCAATTCAGGGAACGGGAAACGGTCACATGGCACGTGCCCGAGAAGTTATTCCGGAACTCGAAAAGTTCTGTGACTTCGACATTTTGATTGGAGGAAGTCGCTACGAGCTCGACCTCGGCTACAAGGTCGATCACCGCGTGAAATCCCTGACACTTTCTTACGACCAAAACGGAAAACTCAGCCTCACAAAAACTTTCCGGGAAAATAGCTTCGGTCTTTTTCTTAAAGAAGTCGCCACACTGCCGGTTAAAGATTACGATCTGGTGATCTCAGACTTCGAGCCCGTTTCTGCATGGGCCTGTAAGCTCCGAGACGTTCCTTGTGTGGCACTGAGCCATCAGGCTGCCTTTCATTCTGAAGATGCACCGAGACCTTCCAGAAAGTCGCGCGTTGGCGAATTTATCCTTCGAAACTTTGCTCCCACGGCTCGCCACTATGGCTTCCATTTCATGAGCTATGCAGATGGAATTTACAGTCCGCTGGTGAGAAATGCGGTGAAAATGATGGAACCGGAAAATGGCGATCACTACACTGTTTACCTCCCGGCTTTTTCGAAAGAAAAAATCAACGAAATTTTAGGCGAATACACAGAAACCAACTGGCAGGTATTTACTGCCCAGGTAAACGAGGAAGAAGTCTGCGGTAACGTTCACTTCTTTCCGGTGTGCGGCTCGCGGTTTTTAGAAAGCATGAGAACTTGCCGGGGCGTGCTTTGCAATGCCGGGTTCGAAACTCCTTCTGAAGCGCTTTATCTCAGAAAGAAATTACTGGTGATTCCAATTAAAGGCCAGTACGAGCAGCAATGCAATGCCGAGGCTCTCAGTCAACTCGGAGTCGATGTGATTGAAAACTTCAATACCACCAATGCCAAATTGACCATTAGCAGATGGCTGGTGAGCAGTGCTGTGGCTCCTCTCTCTTTTCCTGAAGAACTACCGAGGGTGACCCACAAGATTTTTGAGGATTATATTTCTGAAGACCTCAATCGTCAGGGCAGTTTGAGCTGGAACTTCAACTTGTTTTAACCATTTCTCTCTTTAGGTTAACCACAGTTTCCTCCGGGAGATTCAAGAGATCTAGAATCATCAATCCATCTAGCGCTCCATTGAATTTAGGATCGTAGTTGAACCCAATGATCTGAGCGTTTTGGTGCAAATATTTCTTCAGCAAGACTGGCATTGTAAATGACGAAGGTTCGATTTCAGAAATGATACGATCCATTTTCTTCAGGTCGTTTTGAGTGACTTCGAGCAGTGCTTCACGATCAACCTTGTTCGATTTCACGATGAACTCATTCCTCGGATGCACCCACTGAGCAAGCTCTTCGTTGTAGTAGTGTTTTTTGACAAACTCCATGATGAGTCCGCGACTAAACTCCTGAAAACTTCCGCTGATGCTCACTGGCCCGATGATGTAGCGATACTCGGGATGGCTGATCAGGTGAAAGAGAATTCCCTTCCACAAAAGAAAAAGTGGTAGTCGGTGCTTTTGATATTCCTTCACAATGAATGATCGGCCCAGCTCAAAAGACTGACGCAGGATCTCGTCCAACTGTGGCTCCATTCTGAAAAGGCTGTTGGTATAAAAACCTTTTCTGCCATAGCGGCTCATGATTTCCATTCCCTGACCGATGCGGTAAGCGCCCACGAATTTTTTGTTTTTGCGATCCCAGAGAATCAGGTGGCGGTAGTAAAGATCGTACTCATCTAGATCGACTGATTTGTTGGTGCCTTCGCCCACCTCCCGATACGTGATTTCACGAAGCCGGCCAATTTCTCGCAACAGCTTCGGAATGTTAGAACTCTCGGTGATGAAACAATCGAACTCTTCGTATTCGAAAATTTTAAAAGGCTCGAGTGCTTCAATTTCCTTTTCGATGATTGCACTGTCAACTGGTTCAATAATTTCCTCTTCTTTCCTGGGAAACTTAAATAACTTAAAGTAGTCCTTGCGCACATGAAGTCCTGTTCCCAGAGCATAAGTCTTAGCTCTGAGGTATCGGCCCAGTTGATCTGGACTGGCAAAAGCCGAAATATCTTTTGCCGGAATCGGTTTGCCGATGCGAAGTCGAATCTTTTTGCCTTTCTTCTTCATCAGCTCGCTGGGCAAAATCATGGTGCGCAGCTGCGGGTGAATCATTCCCAAAAGATGAAAGATGTAGCTGTTTGAGCCATCAAAATAAACTGGCAACACTGGCACCTCAGCATTCGAAACCAACTTCAAAGCAGAAGTCTGCCACTGTCGGTCCGCGATCATCCGACTTTCCAGATTATAAGCACTGACTTCCCCTGCCGGAAAAATCCCCAGAGGCTTGCCTTCTGCCAGGTGAGACTTGGCTTGCTTCAGGCCACTCACACTATTGAACCTCGACTTGTGATTTTCAAAAGGATTTACGGCAATGAAGTGATCTTTAATTGGCTCCACATGCTGAAGCAGAAAGTTGGCCATCACCTTGTAATCAGGTCGCACTCCTTTCAACGCCTTGAGCAAAACCAATCCATCTAGCGCACCAAAAGGGTGGTTCGAAACCGAAATGAATGATCCCTCTTTGGGAATGTTCTCCAAATCTTTTTCATTGATTTCCACCTCAATCCCCAGGTGATCCAAAAGTTGGTCGATAAACTCAAGATCGCGATACTGAGCAATTTCATCGTAGAGTTTATTCACTTTTCGCACGCCTGTGACGGCAGCGAGAATTTGGATGAGTGGATTGTTTTCCTTGAGATGTGTGACAGCCGCAAGATCGGCATCGTTGATCAGCTTTTTCATGACAGTACGATTTGTTTTCAAAAGTCTCTTTTCCAAATGAAGGATAAGTTACCAGAGCATAAAGACTTGGCCAACTAAGACTTAACTAAAGATAAGCAATCGCAAAAAGTAAATGCATAAAAAAACCCTGAAGGAATACTTCTCCTTCAGGGTTTCTATTCTAAGTGATAACCGAGATGATTATTCCATTTCCATTATAAAGGGCAGTCTGGCCTGCACACCGTTCATGGTTGAGAGATTTCTCAAACGCTGCAACTCCATGTACGCTTCGTAGTAGTCTCCCATGGCATCGCGAGTCATGCTCTCTTTCATTCCTCCGCTGAGGCTCTTGAAGAACTTCTCAAAAGGATCTTCCAGTTCCGGAAGCTCTTTGATTTCATAATCATCGAGCTGTGCCATTTCTGCAGCGTGCTCAACAGCGGCTTCGAGGTTTCCAAGTTCGTCAACAAGGCCAAGTTCCAGCGCTTGCTTTCCAGACCAAACACGGCCCTGGGCGATTTCGTCAACTTGCTCTTTTGTCATTCCTCTACCGTCAGCTACGCGCTGCAAGAATGTTTGGTACACGTCATTCACACTTTCCTGAATGGCTTCGTATTCCAATGGGTCGAGGCTTTTTGTTCCTGTAGCCAGGTCAGCGTGTTCGTTTGTTTTTACGTTATCGAAAGTGATTCCTAGTTTGTTTTCCATAAACTGTCCAAGGTTAGGAATGAGTCCAAACACTCCGATCGAACCGGTAATGGTATTCGGGTTGGCGAAGATCTGATCTGCACCGGCAGCGATGTAGTAACCACCAGAAGCAGCCAAGTCGCTCATGCTAACCACAAAAGGTTTTCCTTCTTCTTTGATGAGTTGAGTTTCTCTCCAAATCACATCTGATGCAAGAGCGCTTCCTCCGGGAGAATTCACGCGAAGAACAATGGCTTTTACATCTTCGTCTTTGCGAGCATCGCGAAGTGCCTTGGCAACTCTTTCCGAGCCCATCACACCGTCACCGCCTTGCCCACTGCGGATTTCACCGACAGCGTAAACAACAGCTACGCGACCTTTATCGCCTTCGTCATCTTTTTTCTTGCGCTTTTTCTTCTTGTCACGGTAGTCGTAAAGGTCGACTTTGGCAATGCCTTCGTCTTCGTCTTCAATCCCCATTTTCTCGCGCAAGTGATCGAGCACCTCATCGCGATACATGGTTTTGTCTACCAAACCGTATTCAGCGGCATCAGCAGCAGAGCGAATAGAAAGCGAATCCGCAAGTTCGTTTAGTCGCTCCACAGAAATTCCGCGCTCGCGAGAAATATCTTCTGTGTAGATCGCCCACATGTCAGAGAGGAAAGCGCGCGTTTGTTCCTTATTAGCCTCGCTCATTTTCTCCATGATAAAAGGCTCTACAGCGCTTTTAAACTTGTTACCTTCTCCACGAAACACCTGCACTTCGATGTCTAGACGGTCGAGCATGTTTTTGAAAAACGCAATTTCAGCGTTGAGTCCTCGCCAGTCCAAAGATCCTTCTGGATAGATATAAACTTCATCGGCAGCAGAAGCCAGGTAGTAAGTGGCTTGAGAATAGTTTTCGGCATAGGCTACAACCCATTTACCTGAATCTTTAAAATCGAGAATGGCATCGCGAATATCGAGCAGTGAAGAAGCACGAACTGAAACGGTAGTCAGATCGAGAAAAACCCCTTCGATTTTGTCGTCATTTTTCGCTTTCTCAAAGCTATTCAGAATTTCATTCAACCCCATTACTTCCAACGGTTCGAAAGTGTTGAAATTGAAATTGAAACCATCGTTGCTCATGCGTTCCACCACAGGGCCGTTAAGCTCTACGTTGAGCACTGACTGGTCTTTCACCTGCACGGTTTTGGTTTGACCAAACTCCATGTCTTCAAAAGCGCTCGTGATACTGGCCGTGAAAATGCCTACAAAGGCGAATATCAGAATGAATCCGACAACGATAAAGGCGATTCCCGAACCGAGAATTGACGCTAGTAAATTTCTAAAAAACTCTTTCATTTGATAGGTATTTGCAGTTTTGTATGAAACAAATGTAGTGGGTTTCACTCAGTAGACTTTGAGAATTCCATTAATGGATGATTTTGGTGGGCAGTGGTAGTGCAGGTGAGTTTGAGCAACTGCCTCTGGGTGAAAATTCCAAAAAGCAAAAAACAAATCCCAAAACACAGGTTCCACGCGTGCTCTGTCCACGTGTTGCTACAATTTTATATCAACTTTGTATCTACTTTACCTCAAATCCCTCGACCTATAAACCTCAACGCCTAACCACCAAACCTCGCCACGATCCTTTTCAACTTTATCTCAATTGCCAGCCACATCGTTACCAAAGCGGATTATCGAGAAAGTATCTCGGGCAGCTATCAACCTTAATTTCCCCAATCACCTACTTACCTCAATTACCCAATATCCACTTTGATTTGGCCCCGGAATGAAGTTATTTTGCCGGCTCATGCACACAGCAATCTTAGGCATAGGCGGAAATCTTGGCGACAGGCTCAGCAATCTGGAGCTTGGCAGAAAGTGGATCAGTACCGAAATTGGAACGATTACCAGAGCTTCAGCCATTTACCAAACTGCAGCCTGGGGTATGGACAATGCGCCCGACTTTTACAATCAGGTTTTGGTGGTTTCTACAAAGCAATCAGCAGAGGAATTAATCGACCATTGCCACCGCATTGAAGGCAAGCTTGGGCGCGAGCGATCGCCAGACGAGTATCTTTCGAGAAAGCTAGATATCGACCTGTTGGCTTTTGATGATGAAGAGATTGATTCGGAAACACTTACGGTGCCGCATCCCAGACTCCACGAGAGGTTGTTTGTGCTTGTTCCACTGGCCGAAGTAGCACCCGAGTGGAAACATCCAAAACTGCACAAAACGGCTGTTCAACTGCTGAAATCTTGTAGTGACGAAGGCACAATCAAACGACTGGATGAAGCATAAATACATTGCCATAGAAGGAAACATCGGGGCGGGGAAAACTTCTCTGGCCACGCAAATTGCTTCGGATTTCAACGGAAAGTTGATACTCGAAGAGTTTGCCGACAATCCTTTTTTGCCAAAGTTCTACGAAAACCCCGAACGGTACGCTTTTCCTGTGGAGCTGTCATTTTTGGCTGAGCGATTTTCGCAGCTCAAAAAAGAGCTCACTAACCAGGACCTTTTCCACGAGCGTGTGGTTTCCGACTACTTTTTGAGCAAGTCCATCATTTTCTCGAAAGCCAACCTCGACCCGGATGAGTACGACCTTTTTGTAAAAACTTATCATATCATGCACAGCAGCCTGCCGCACCCCGACCTGCTGGTTTACCTCTACCTGGACTACGACAAGCTCAAGGAAAATATCCAGAAACGCGGCCGCCCTTACGAACAAAACATCGAGGAAGAATACCTGGCGGGAATTCAAAAAAGCTACTTTGAGTTCATCCGCCAACAGCAACACATGCCGGTGCTGATCATCGACACCAACGATGTCGATTTTGTGAATAGTCACGAAGATTACCAGCGGATGATTTCTCTTCTCGAAAAGGACTACTCAAAAGGAGTACACAGATTGAAAGCCTGAGTCCAAATTCGGTTCTGCTTGTTACCTTAGTGCCAAATTCCAAAGCGATGATCATAGCAGTTTGTGGACTTCCCGGAAGTGGGAAAAGCTTTTTCGCCAAGCGACTTGCAGGCGATTTGAATGCGGCCTACCTGAGCAGCGACAAGCTCCGCAAGTCTCTGATCGAAGTGCCTCGACATACACCGGAAGAAAAAAAGTTGGTCTACAAAACGCTTTTTGAAATGGTGAAGGACCTGGCAGGAAATGGCGACACCATTGTGGTTGATGCCACTTTCCATAAAGCTGAGAGGAGAGCGCAGATTGCAGCCCTGTCTGCTGTGGCCAGGATTGTGTTCATCGAAGTGAAAGCCGATGAAAAAATCGTAAAAGAGCGCACATCCAGAGATCGAGACTACAGCGATGCCGACTTCGAAGTCTACCTCAAAATCAAAGACGAGTCAGAGCCTTTCACGCAAGCGCATTTGGTTTTGGAGTCCACGAACGACAATATTTCCGAAATGCTGAAGACCGCTCACGATCACCTAAAACACCTGCCCGATGAAACAGACTGAAATTGACCAACTGGCAACGAAAGGAACTTTTGAAGGCAGTTCCCTCAGTGGTGAGATTGTAGAAACTCACGGTGCGTGGGTGATTCTAAATGAGGAGCTGGCTTTTAAAATTAAGAAGCCGGTAAAATTTTCTTTTCTGGATTTTTCTACCATCGAAAAGCGTAAAAATCTATGCGAGCGCGAAGTGAAACTCAACTCGCGTTTGTGTGAGATTTACCATAGCGTAGAACCTGTTCGGGAGATGGACGGAAAGTTTTCAATTGGAAAAGGTTTTGGAAAAGTGATTGACTGGGCGGTGAAGATGGACCGGCTCGACAGTGACAAGGAAATGTCTACGATGCTAGAAAACGATTCAGTGACAGAACATCACATGGAGCAACTGGCGGAAATCATGAACCGCTTTCACCAACAGGCCGAAGTCATAAAATCTGGCTTTGACACCGACAAACTCGAAGAAGATTTTTGCGACCTGGAGTCAATTCAATCTAAGGCAAGAGAGCAACTTGGTGAAAAGTACAGCAAGCTGATCGATGAAGCCAATGACTTTGCCCGAGGTTTTATAAAAGAAAACCAGGCTGTTTTCATCTCCAGAGCTGAAGCCGGGATGATACGCGACCTCCACGGAGACTTCCACTCCGGCAATATTTTCCTAACCGATCCTCCGGCAATATTTGACTGCATTGAGTTTGACGACCGCCTCCGTCAGGTCGATGTGCTCGATGAGCTGGCATTTTTCTGCATGGACCTGGAGGCCAATTCCAGGAACAATCTCAGTGATCACTTTCTAAAAGTATACTTCGAGAACAGCCCTCTGAAGTTTGGGGATGAGGAAAAATCGATTCATCGGTTCTATAAAATTTACCGCGCCAACGTACGAGCCAAGGTCAGTGCTCTCAACGAAGACTGGCAATCAGCAAAAATGTTTTTGGATTTGATTAGAGAGCTTTTGTGAAAAGCTCTTTTGGTCTAGACCACGAAAAAGACAACTTTCTGAAAAGGAAGGTTTTTGGTTTAGCTAAGGGATTTACATAGGAGGCAGTACTGTTGGCTGTAGTGTTTTTAATTTCAGTCCCAAATCTCTGGACGATCAATTTTCATTGCTCTTAAATATGAAAGGAATTGTCCCGCATGAACAGATTCATGATACCCAATCCGTAATAAATATTTTCCAAGGTTTTTTTGGTCTCCATTTCCGGGGTGAATGATTTTCGTTTCTTTTAACTCTCTATCCGAAAATTGGCGAACGCTTTCAATGAATGTATTCCGATAGGCTTCAGCAAATTCAAGTTCGTCAGCAACGCCAATAAATGGTCGATTTTTCCAGGGCGTTTGATAATTTGTCATGCTCCCATTATTGATTATTATGTTCCATCCATAGTCGGCTTCCAAAACGTGTCTAATCATTTCTATGGCAGTCATTGCCTTTTCATCAGGTTTCCAATTGTAATAGCTTTCTGGAAGTCCTTTCCAAAGTTTTATGCTTCTCCTCCTTATTTCTGTAAAGTTTAAAATGATGAGTTCAGATTGAGTCATTTTCTTTGTTTTCGAGAATGTCGGTTTGCATTACAGGCAACGTGTCAATAAAGGAAGTATTATCTTTATCTAACAATGTCTATTTGTTGTGTAAGTTACTATCATTTAGTTTATTAAGACTTGAATCATAACCAATTGGGTACTGGATTTTGTGGCAAAACAATTAGGTATCATAGTAGTATTTGGTTGGTTGTTCTGCTCAAATATAGCAAAAACGAAAGCCCGTTAGTGGGAATGAAAAAGCCAGACTATCGGCCTGGCTTTGTTATAAGGTCATCACTAAAAGCTGTGAAAAAGATCCTTTGAAAATTACAGTGGCGCCATAACGCTATGGCACTTTATAAATCATCGCGTTGATGTTCATGCCGGCACCGACTGAAGCGAAAACTAGCGTATCGCCACTTTCAATTTTGTAGTCTTCCATTTCTCCCTTTAGAATCAAGTCGAGAAGTGTTGGCAACGTGGCCACAGAAGAATTACCGAGCCACGAGATGGTCATCGGCATGATGTCTTCCGGACTTTCATCCAATCCGTAAAGTGCGTAGAGTCTTTTCAAAATGGCATCGTCCATTTTTCCATTGGCCTGGTGGATAAGCACTTTGTTGACATCGGTGATGGGCACTCCGGCTTTATCGAGACAGTCTTTTATGGCTTGAGGAACCGTTTCCAGGGCGTACTGATAGAGCTTTCGCCCGTTCATTTTCAGAAAGATGTCGCTTCCGGTGTCTCCAGCCTTGTGGTAGCTCTGGTCCATGTAGAGCATTTTCGCAAAACGAAATGTATCCGAACGAGAGCTGTGTTTGAGGATACCAATTGGTGAGTCGCTTTCACGAGCTTCGAGAATGGTAGCTCCGGCTCCATCGGCATAGATCATGCTGTCGCGATCGTGCGGATCAATTACTCTCGAAAGCACTTCAGAGCCAATCACCATCACTCTTTTGGCATCGCCCGAGCGGATGTAGTAGTCTGCCTGGATCATTCCCTGCAGCCAGCCGGGACAACCAAATGGCAAGTCGAAAGCAACGGTTCCCGGATTTTCAATTCCGAGTTTGTATTTCACCCTTGCAGCAAGGCTGGGAACGATATCAGATCGTTTGTTGTCTGCTTTCACATCACCAAAGTTGTGTGCTACAATAATGTAATCGAGCTCCTCTTTTTTGATGTTGGCGGATTTCAACGCATCTTCAGCAGCGAAAAAAGCGATATCAGATGTTACGAGATCGTCTGTGACGTAGCGTCTTTCGGTGATCGTGGTGATCTCACCAAATTTCTTAATAATCTCCTGATTGGACTTCTCGATTTTGTTTCCTTCTGAATCGTAGAATTCATTGTCGAGGAAATCCTCGTTGGTCACTCTTCGCCTGGGAATGTAGCAGCCAGTAGCTGAAATTACGCTGTAGATTGTATTTTCCATTCTTAGATCTCGCTTTCTTCGTAGTAAAAATAGGACTCCTACAAGGGCAAAGTTAACCAATTCGCAGGCTAAAAGTTGTACCCTATTCCTGCGATTTTTTATCGATCCTCATTTTCCAACCTTTCACAGGGTAAGCAAAAACCCCTGCGGCATTCAGTCACAGGGGTTTCTGTTAATCTATCCTATTTCACTTTTACCACGGTCGTGCCGTGACATAAGCATTTTTACAAAATTACAATTCGCTTGGACAAACGTAGTCAGACATCTTTAAATCTGTCTCTTTTAAGGCCTTAAAGCCACCTTCTACGTTCACAAGATCATGATATCCGCGAGATTTTAAAATCGATCCGGCAATTACCGAGCGATATCCTCCTGCGCAATGCAGGTGAAATTTTTTGTCTTTTGGAAATTTCTCCATGTTCTCGTTGATGAAGTCGAGCGGAATATTTTCAACATTTTCAAGGTGCTCAGACTGGTATTCGCCAGGCTTCCTGACATCTATCACTGTCGCTCCTTTGTCGAAACGGGTTTTCAATTCTTCTGCCGAAATAGACTCCATGGTGTCCACTTCTTTGCCAGCACCTTTCCAGGCTTCGATTCCGCCTTTTAAAATGCCCAACACATTGTCGAATCCAACCCTGGCGAGTCTTGTCACAGCTTCTTCCTCTTTACCTTCAGGAGTAACAAGCAAAAGCGGTTGTTTCACATCACTGATCATGGCACCTACCCATGGGGCAAAACTGCCATTGAGCCCGATGAAAATTGAGTTTGGAACAAACCCTTTTACAAAATCGTGCTCGTTGCGAACGTCCAAAACAATGGCACCTGTTTCGTTGGCAGCCACTTCAAAGGCATTAGGCGAAAGCTCTTTCATTCCTTTCTCCAAAACGCTGTCGATGCTGTCGTAGCCTTCCTTATTCATTTTCACATTGAGCGGGAAATACTTCGGAGGCGGCAGCAATCCATCGGTCACTTCTTCGATAAATTCTTCACGAGTCATGTCAGCGCGAAGTGCGTAGTTCATCTTTTTCTGATTACCGAGGGTATCTACCGTTTCTTTCATCATGTTTTTTCCACATGCAGATCCTGCTCCATGAGCTGGGTAAACTGTTACGTCATCAGCCAGAGGCATAATTTTTTCGCGAAGACTATCGAAGAGCCATCCAGCGAGATCTTCCTGGGTGATTTCGTTTGCCTTTTGAGCGAGATCGGGACGGCCCACGTCTCCGAGGAAGAGCGTATCTCCAGTGAAAATGGCCACATCTTTTCCGTTCTCATCTCTCAAAAGATAAGTGGTGCTTTCCATGGTATGACCAGGAGTGTGCAGAGCAACGATAGTTATGTCACCCAATTCAAACTCTTCGTTGTCTTTGGCGATGTGAGCATCGAAAGTTGGCTCAGCTTTAGGACCGTAAACGATTGTTCCTCCGGTTTTTTCAGCCAGTGTAACGTGACCACTCACGAAGTCGGCATGGAAGTGCGTTTCGAAAATGTACTTGATTTTCGCGTTATCCTCTTTGGCCTTTTTGATGTAAGGTTCCACTTCTCTCAGTGGATCGATGATGGCAACCTCACCCTTACTTTCTATATAGTAAGCTCCCTGGGCGAGGCATCCGGTATAAATCTGTTCTATTTTCATTTGTATACTTTTTTCGTTGAATTCTTTTGCAAATATCGCAGGTTCATTTGGTTTAAAAAGCTACTCATGTTACCTAAGAAAATGACGTAGCTCAATTTTTTTATGGTTTGGATAATTCCTTTCCCAAATCTCTCGACTACGCTCGAGAATCGGCCAACGCGCGATTGCCGGTTGTCGAGCGGAGTCGAGACAAAGAGGACGGTGATAATTTTATTTTGAAGAACTTCACAAAACTGTTTCAAGCAGAATAATGTAGATGCCCATCACCAGAACGAACCATCCAAAACCTTTTTTGAGTTTGTCGGCATTGACAAATCGGGTAACGTAAATCCCGAGGAACATTCCAACGATGGAAAATAAGGTGAAGATCAATAAGAACATCCAGTCGATGTCCTGGCCAGAACCGATATCTCCCAAAAAGCCTATCAAACTTTTGATTGCAATAATGACCAGAGAGGTCCCCACAGCTTTTTTAATAGGCATTCCCACCAGGATGACAAGAGCCGGAACGATCAAAAAGCCACCTCCCGCTCCAACCAGTCCTGTGATTACTCCTACCACCAGGCCTTCGGTGAGAATAAGCGGAAAGTTAAAGGGCTTTGGTTTTACTTCCTTCACTTCCTTCTTTTCTCGAATCATGGAATAAGAAGCCAACAGCATAACGATGGCAAAGAAAATCATGATTCCGAGGTCTTTTGTCACTTCAAAACCGCCAACCGTGAAGAGGCTTGCAGGGAGAGATGGCACCAAATAATATCGCGTTAGAAAAACGGCTATCAGGGAAGGAATGGCGAATACAATTCCAGTTTTCCATTCAACAAGTCCTTCCACGTGCTTTCTCCATCCTCCCACAACTGCAGTGGAACCCACTACGAAAAGCGAGTATGCCGTAGCCAAAACGGGGTCGACCATGAGGACATAAACTAAAATGGGAACTGTGAGAATTGATCCACCACCACCCAGTAGTCCGAGTGTGAATCCCATTACAATAGCGAGTGCAAATCCGAGTATTTCCATTTGGCAAAGGTCCGTATTCACTTCAGCTCAAAGTGTGACAAGAGTTACGGAATGTGCCGAAGCTAATAAAAAGAATCAGGAGTGAGCTGATGGAGAGTTAACTAAACTCGGTAAATTCTATTCTGTTGCGATCTTGTTTGATCTGGTTTTGCTGTTCTAGCTTTTTCATCAACCTGCTGATGACAACTCTGGATGAGTTCAGGTCTATGGCAATTTGCTGGTGAGTGATTTTCAATTCGGAAGAACCATTTACCATCACTTTGTCTTTGAGGTACTTGTAAAGTCTTTCTTCCAAATTTTGAAAAGCAAGACTGTCGATGGCATCCAGCATTTCATTGAGGCGATTGTTGTAACTATCGAAAACAAAGCGTCTCCAGCTAGCGTATTTCACAATCCATTCTTCCATCTTGTTAACAGGAATCATGATCACTGAAGTCTTGCCTTCCGCAGTCACGCGGATTTTACTGCGAGAATTTTTGAGACAGCACTGCAGCGTCATCGCGCAAGTGTCGCCCATTTCCAGGTAATAGAGCAAAAGCTCGTTTCCTTCGTCATTTTCGGTCATTACTTTGAGCGACCCATTGAGCACCAAAGGAAAATGAGTGATCTCCTGGTCGATATCCATGAGCTCGTCTCCGGCTTCATACTCTCTTTGCTGACCCAACTCTAAAATCTCGTTGATGAGATCTTCTTCAAATAAAAACTCAAATTGCTTTTTTACTAGAGCTTCTTCCATGATCTGACGCTGATAAAAAATTGACTTCAAAAGTAATTTAATTCAGAAACTCGAAAATGTATTTTCGAGTCATTTGTTCGAATTAGTTGGCAATTCAAGCTTGAGTTGAACCAGGCTTCAACAGTGATTTAATCAACCCGATGAGGGCAACGAGGGTCCACACTGCTTCCAGAACTGCAAAAGGAATCGCCTCTATGAGAATGCAGCCATAGAGAGCTACGCCTCCGCCAATGACATTGATAATAAAGTAGATCTTGCTCTTCGCTGAGATGATTCCGAAAGTAGACAGGAAAAAAGCGAGGAGAATGAAAAAAACTCCTGCTGTGTTTACCCAATTTTCGTAGGTCATAGTATTCTGTTTTTCTTCGGGCGAAAGTAAAGCTTCTATTTTTGCTCCATGGCAGATTGGATTGAACTCGGTTACTGGGGACTTTTTCTTGCGGCATTTCTGGCTGCCACAGTGATACCATTCAGTTCTGATGTTTTGCTTGGAATAATGCTCACAGGTGACTGGGATCCGCTTTTGCTATTTCTGGCAGCAACCTCAGGAAATTTTCTTGGCGGGCTCCTCACCTACTGGATGGGTTACCTCGGCAAATGGGAATGGATCGAAAAATGGTTTGGAGTGAAACGCTCTAAAGTGGAAAAGCAGATGGATCGGTTGCAACGTTGGGGAAAGTGGGCAGCTCTACTCACCTGGCTGCCATTTTTGGGAGATGTGCTCGCCATAGCTCTGGGTTTTGTAAGGTCGCCATTTTGGATAACATCACTGCTCATGCTAGTTGGAAAAGCCGGTCGGTTTGCAGTTATCATCTGGATCGTCACTAGCTCAATTTGAGACACTGAAAACGAGCGAGTTACACCTACAAGCCTTGCCAACTGGAACTTTCACTGACTTCATCCGTAATTAGATTTATTCCAATCTATTGGAAAACTAATGAGTGAAGCCATAATTTTTTTATCTCCGATTAGGTATTTCAAAAACCTGATCCTGAATCCCTCTGAAGAAAACTACCAGAGAGGACTGCTCCTTCAGCTTTCGCTACTGATGTGTTTCGGTGCACTTGTTTGGACGGTTGTTGTAATTGCTGCAGATAAAGGTCAATTATCTTCAATTCCTCTTTTGTACATCGGGCTCACAATTATAAACGCTGCCATTTGTCGATCCGGAAATCGGCAAAACTTCGGTTGCAATTTTCAAATTTTCATCAGCATCCTCTTCCCATTTATCTTTCAAATAACTATGGGCGGACTAGCCAGTAGCGGAATGGTAATGATCTGGTCGATTACAGCTTTGTGCGGAGTGCTCACCTTTGCAAGAGGAAACATGATGTATTGGTGGCTGGCTCTCACCCTGGTACTCATTTGTGGATCAATAGCTCTTGATGATTGGGCTGCAGCCAATTTTCGAAATCCAATTGATATTTCGTCAAAGTGGTTTTTTGCTATCAATGGGACATTGAGTGGTACTGCCATATTTTTTATCGGGCTTTATTTCGTCAGCACCTCCGAAAACGTGAAGAAGAAGCTGGCCAAAACCAATGGAAAACTTCAAGCCGCCAACAACGGACTTTCACTGAAAAACACCGAACTCATTCAGGGCCTCGAATACGCCCAAACCATCCAAAATGCAATCAATCCATCCAGAGAAAAGGTTACCACACATTTTCCAAATTCTTTTTTGATGCACAAACCAAAGGACCACGTCAGTGGAGACTTTCTTTGGGTTACAGAAGCAAGTGGATTGAGAATTGCCACTTGTGTCGATTGCACAGGTCATGGCATTTCAGGTGGTTTGTTGGCGATGATGGGAGCTTGCATCATCAACAGTCTGGTTCACGAGCAAAAGATAACTGACCCTGGCAGCCTACTCGACCAGGTGAATCGCATTGTTTTTGAAAGACTCAATCAGAAAGATACCGGCAACAAGGACGGCATGGAAATGTCTGTTATTGCTTTGGACCCACAGACTAACAAAATGCATTTTGCCACAGCTGGCGGAAGTGTCTACCATTATTCGAAGCTGGAAAATACGGTATTGCGATTCCGAATGAACAGCAGTCATGTAGGTGGTGCGCTCAGTGGCAAAGATCAAAGATTCACTACACACTCGATAGAACTTGAGCCAGGCGATCGTATTTTCCTTGCAACTGATGGATTTAGCGATCAGTTTGGAGGCCCAAAGAATAAGAAATTCTCAAGGAGCAGATTTAAGGAAATGATCAGTTCATCATCCGGTAGTTCTATGGAACAGACATGCAAGATGTTTGAAAACACATTGAGGGATTGGTCCATTGACAAAGAGCAGACAGACGATATTCTCGTCTTCGGATTTGAGGCCTAACAATCATTTCTTCTCCATCGGATCCACTTTCGGATCTCACTAAAATTGAATAACTTGTTTAAAACTTAACTCCGGGAAAATCCATTCCGGGCCTCTTCCGTTTTAAATTACGCATCAAAGTTTTTAATCAGTGAACAGTGAGCACTTCCAAGCCTTCCATTCCATTTAGAATTATGCATTCCGGAGAACGGGTGGACGTGTATGCCTATGTTCAGGAAATGATGGATCAGCATCCGGAATGCGAACTGCACATTGGCTGCGACAGTCAGAACTACAAGTACCACACGGTTTACGTTACCACGGCTGTTTTCCGGTTTCCCGGCCAGGGAGCTCACGTTATTTACAGAAAAGAGAAGATCGATAAAATCACTGATTTGTGGACCAAACTATGGGGTGAAACGGAGCGCTCTGTGGAGTTTGCTGATCAGATTGCCACGCGAACCGGAATTGACATTAAGCAAATTGACCTGGATTTTAACACCGATCCTTCCTACCCATCTCACAAACTTCTCAGTGCATCTACAGGATACATCAACTCATTTGGTTTTCAGTCGAAAGCAAAACCCAATTTGCTGATGGCCGCCTGGGCCGCCAACGTTTTGTGTCATTAAATCTCAGAAAGTTCTCAGGATTTTATTTTTCCCATCAGATACATCGCCTCCAGATTTGGCGACTCACTACCACCGCGTTTTTCCAGCGTTACCGCAAATGCATCTGCAGCTGCAACAGCTTTCACGTTTTGTAAAGTGGCAGTGGATCCGTCCACCTCAAAGACTCCGGCATCAATCGGTTTGCCGTCTTTCAACGCCCAAAGTTGATACTGCTTGTCTGAAGGAGGTTTTGGTAAACTCTCTACTCTCACAAATGTTTCCTGAGAGTTTTTATTCCAGTAAACAAGTGAACGCGCACCTGGCTCAAGGTCCGTACCCGTGAGCTCGATAGATTGAGTAGTAGGATTGGAAATAACTTTGAGCTGCTGCTCCACTGCAGCCAGCTGCTCCTGATTTTGAATTTGCTCCCCACGCAACTCATCCACCTGGTCTTGCAAACTCTGATTTTCTGCAATCACATCGGAAATTTGACCCTGCTTAGCGAAAAGCCAGACGGAAACAGCTACAAGCAGAACTGCAGCAGCCGCAGCCGCCACTTTCCAATTGTTGTTAGTGCTTCTGGTTATCTCCTCAGTTTTTCGGTGCTCTCCTCTTTCTGCCATCTTTACCAACTTGCGAGGCTGAGCATCGACTTTGACCAATACTTTTTCCCGCATTCCCTCCGAAGGTTCGATCGCCTTGAGTTGGGCAAATTGCTCAAGCGAACTTTCCAGAGCATTCAACTCTTCGCTAATCTCCGGATAGATCGAGCTGAGACATTCCACTTCCTGTCGCTCTTGCTCAGAAGCAGTGCCCATCACGTATTCCTCTAAAATACCAGACGATATGTATTCCTTTGTATCCACGAGAGTTTGGTCAAAAAGTTAATTCAAAATAAAATTGTCATTAGTTTTTTCAATTCTCGCAAGGCAATTTTCACCCGCGACTTCACCGTTCCCAAAGGCATCTCCAATTCCTCGGCTGCCTCCGACTGAGTAAATCCTCTGTAGTATATGATTTCGATAATTTCTACGTGCTTCGCATCCAGGTTTTTCACCTTTTCCTTGAGTCCGATTAATTCTGGACGCGTTTGCCTCGACTTGTCTTCAGTTTGATATACGTTATTGTCGAGGCTTTGGACTTTCGATGACTTCTTAAAAGATTTTGAGCGTGTGACATCAATTGCAGCGTTGCGCGCAATGTTTGCCATCCAGGTAAAAAGTCGTCCCTTATTGGTCTTGTACTTTTCAGCATTGTTCCAAATCCTCACGAACACTTCCTGAAGAGTGTCCTCAGCCAGGTCCCGGTCTGTTAAAATTCGGTGAATGATCCCAAATAATGCCGCAGAATAGTTGTCGTACAAATACTCAATTGCAGCCTTATCTCCATTTTGAAGTCTTGAGACAAGTTCCGATTCTTCTATTTCTGTGGCTTTCGTCAATGGGTCGAATGTAAATAAAAATTGTAACTGGCTTACAAGCTATCATCTCGAAAGAATGTTTAATGACTAACTGAAAGAGCAATAAATCGGCTGCTAATAACTTTTACTTCATGGCCGATAAACACTGGCACTGTTTGGATTGTAAAGTGAATAATCAATACCCAAAAATCATGAAGAATTTACTTTACCTATTCACAGTTACTTGCTGCTTCGCGATATCGCTTTCAGCCGGGGCTCAATCCTGCTGCGATATGAGCGCTACGAGTCAATTCGCAGCTTTATCAGATGACGATTCGTTCAAGACCAGTCACCTCGAACCAGAAGACTTCGTTCTCCAGGATCGAATGGGCGAAGACATCACTTTCGAATGTGCAGATGGAAAAGACGGAATGGCTTACTTCATCGAGTCTGAGGAACCATCTGACAAATATCTTTTTGTATTTCAGGAGTGGTGGGGACTCAACGACCACATCAGGGAAAAAGCTGAAAAATATTACAAGGACCTGGACAACGTGAACGTGATGTGCCTCGACTTGTATGATGGCAAAACTACCACCGACCGCGAAAAGGCCGGTGAACTGATGCAAAACGCGGACGAGAAAAGAATCAGAACGATCATTGAAGGAGCAATTGATCACGTTGGCGCAGATGCCGAAGTTGCCACGCTCGGCTGGTGCTTTGGAGGAGGCTGGTCATTACAGGCTACCATCATTCTCGAGGAGCAAGCTGCCGGCTGCGTGGTGTACTACGGAATGCCCGAAAAAGACATGAGCAGAATCGAAGAAATTGAAACAGAGGTTCTGGGAATTTTCGCAAAAAAAGACGGCTGGATCACTCCGGAGGTTGTTGGCAACTTCGAAGAAAAAATGGAGGAAGCCGGGAAATCGCTCACCGTTCACTTTTTTGATGCCGATCACGCATTTGCCAACCCGAGCAATCCTGTTTACGACAAGGAAGCAACAGAGGAAGCCTACGACCTCAGCATTTCATTTTTGCAATCGCAATTTGAATAGGCATTGCAATTCCTTTTACAAAGACACGTTCATATCTTTTGAACTGAGAGAAGCATCCTGCGGGGTGCTTCTTTTATTTTTGGGCCAACATGAAAAATCGGGTGATCCTAATCGTTTGTTTTGTTTTTTGCGTGGCGCAACTCTGCGGCCAGTCGCAGTGGCTTGAGGGCCGCGAAGCGATCATGGAAGATGCCATGAAGACACGGTTGACTACAGACTTCAAAAGAGAATTTCCTGAGTTTTTTGAGAACGACAATTGTCCGCCCTCTTTTCAACGAACAGCCACCAAAAAATCGGAGCTCGAGTTTGCAATCGAAGATACCGAAGATTACTCCAAGAAGTCGCTCAACATTTTGATGCGCAACGACTGTGACCGTTTCATCCTTCTCGATGCGCTTGCCGATTACTACTTTCCTCAGATTTCAGAAAAGCTCTCCGCAGCTGGACTCAGCACCGAGTATCGCTTTTTACCGTTGATCTTAACTGGATTCAACAACCAATTTGAAACTAATTACAGCGAAGCCGGTGCCTGGAAGCTCGATTTCATCACAGCCCGCAAATACGGTTTGGTGGTCAACAAAGACTTTGACGAGCGATTCGACTTTGAAAAGTCAACGGAAGCTGCGGTGAAATACCTCGCCTATCTCGAACAGCGATTCTACGGAGATCCGGACAAGGTTATTTTGGCTTTTTGCCACAGCCCGCTCTACGTCACGAAGAATATCCTTCCACAGGATGACAAGAACTTCACTTTTTCTGAAGACGATCGGGCACTCATTTCCTTTTTTCGCACGGCCAGAGATCTCTTCGAGAACCTCCAAACTGATGATCACCGACAAAGGATGAAGAGCCTCATCGAATCGCCCACGCCCACTCCTTACAGTCACGATTTGAGTTTCGATGCTATCGCAGAAGTCATCGAATTCGAGAGTGAAAAGATATCGCAGTTCAATCCGGTGTTTAAAGGAAACCGAACAGACACAGCCTACAGCGGAGTAAGCTTTTTGCTTCCCGCGGAGCAAAACCTCGCCTTCGAAACACTGGAAGACTCAGTGGTGGCTCTTCAAAAGAAAAGAATCCGAGAAAAACTAGAGGCCGAAAAAGAAGCCGAAGAAAGGATGAAAAAGGGAATTCCCGACCCGAGTACGAGCCGCGAGTTGGTTTATCGCGTTCGTTCGGGAGACGTGATTGGAAAAATTGCCCAGCGCTATGGAGTGAAAGTAAGCGATATCAGAACCTGGAACGACCTTCGTGGCAACATGATTTACATCGGTCAGGAATTGATTCTCTACATCCCAAAAGATCAGGTGGTGACTAAAGAAAAGTCTGTTGTGGAAAGAGAAAATAAAGCTCCCAGAACCGAGCCGAAGGATCTGCCTGATGGCGACTACATCACCTACACAGTGAAATCAGGTGAGAGTCTTTGGCTGATCGCGCGAAACTATCCTGGGGTTTCTGCAGAAAACATCATGGAATGGAACGACATCACTGAAGACATCAAGCCCGGAATGGACCTGAAGATCTTTTTAAACGAATAGAAAACGCATGAAGCCCGTCCACACACTTCTGTTTCTTTTGGCTGTGGCAGCACTCAGTGCCATCACCATGCACTTTTTCCCGAAGGACGGAATTCAGGTGACGGAAAACTTCACACTCGTTTTCCCAAAATTCGAAGACTTCAAACCAGACACTACCGAGGAACATCGAATCGAAGACATCGAAGCCTACCTTGAGGCGTATGACGATGTTTTTGAAGAAACCGAAGTCGACTCTACGGCTATCAAAGACAGTCTGGCTCGCATCCAGGCAGAGCGCAGAAAGAAACTTTTGCGAATTCAGTGGAAAGGTGGAGATCGCTCTTCGCTCGAGCCGTTTTTCTCAAGCCTTACTGGCAAAGCACCAGACACAAGTTCCATTCGCGTGATGCACTACGGAGATTCTCAAATTGAGGCCGATCGTATCACAAGCTATTTGAGAAACGAGTTTCAAAAGGAGTTTGGTGGAGAAGGTCCCGGACTGCTTCCGGTTGTCCAAACGATCGAGACTTCAGCTATCGTTCAAAGAAACAGCGAAAACTGGCACATCTACAGCCTAATTGGAAAGCGCGACACGATGGTGACTCACGACCGCTACGGACTGCGAGGCACTTTCGCACAGTTTACTCCTATTGCTCCCGATTCGCTTCTAAAAGATTCAGCCACCACCGCCTGGGTGGAATTTGAACCTTCGCCCTACACTTACAATCGGGCAAAGCGCTACGGGCAAGTCAAGCTGTTTTATGGCAATGTCGTAGACACGACTACAGTTTCAGTTTTTCTAAATGATAGCCTAATCCAGACCGACACGCTTCAACTCACCATCGGAAATGCGTTAAAAGTCTGGAACTTTGAGTCGACTCCCGAAAAGTTGCGTTTTGTATTTAAAGGAAAACGAAGCCCTGAGTTTTACGGCTTTTCGCTGCAATCGAAAACCGGGGTTCACATGGACAATATCGCCATGCGCGGTTCATCGGGAACAATTTTTAGAAGGATTAGCTCAGGACAACTCGACTCTCAGTACGAAGAGCTGAACGTGAAAATGATTCTGCTGCAGTACGGAGGAAACACCGTTCCGTACATCGAAGACTCGACAAAAGCCGCAAATTACGGCAGGTGGTTTGCTTCGCAGATTCGCTTTTTGCAAAGGCTCAATCCCGATGTTGCAATGATTCTGATTGGCCCGTCAGACATGGCCACCAAAGTGGGGACGGAGTTTAAAACGTACCCATTTCTGGAGCTTGTTCGCGATGAGCTAAAAGAGGCAGCCTTCGAAACCGGCATCGGCTTTTGGGATCTCTACGAAGTGATGGGTGGAAAAAACTCTATGCAAAGCTGGGTAGAGGCCGAGCCTCCGCTGGCAGGGAGCGACTACGTTCACTTCACTGGAAAGGGTGCACGCAGAGTGGCCGAGCTTTTTAGAAAAGCCCTGTGGAAAGATTTTGAAGAGTGGAAAACTTCTGAAAAAACAACTGCGAAGGACACAACCAAAAAGTCCAAACCCAACGTACCAGTAGACTCTACAAAAACTGAAAAACCCAATATCATTCAATGACGAGAATTGCACTTTTCATATCGCTTTTGATTGGCTGGCTCGGAGTGGAAAACCTCGACAAGAATGAAACTCATCACCGCGAGCAACAGACGCGTGTTTTTCCCGCTCCTGAAATCGACATGAGTCACTCGTTCATCAACTACGATCTCAACAAAATTGATTTCCCCGGACGCAAAAATGCGCTCTACTCTTTTTACGGAAAGCTGGATTCGCTGGTTTTTGACGGTTATGGAAAAGTGAATGTCCTACACATGGGTGGATCTCACGTGCAGGCTGGCGTACTGAGCAACACGATGAGAGAAAACTTTTTCAGCCTGGCTCCTTCACTTCGCGGTGAGCGTGGTGTGTTTTTCCCTTTTCGACTTGCTCACACCAACAGTCCATGGAACATCGACCTCGACTACACAGGCAACTGGGACGGCTATCGAAATTCAGTTCCAAAGCACGAGTCGCGCTGGGGAATGACAGGAGTGACCGCAACAACCTATGACTCCACTGCCACAGTGAAGCTCTGGACGTTTGACTCAGACTCTGTCCCCTACTCTTTCAACAGACTTAAAGTTTTTCATACGACAGATTCCACTTCATACAATCTTTGCCTGCCAGAGAAATACGAAGTGATTAGAAGTAAACTCGACACTGCTGCTGGCTTCACCGAATTTGTTTTTGCAGGAACCTACGACACGCTTGAATTTTTTCTTGAGAAGAACTTCCCATTTCAGAATCACTTCGATTTTCAAGGAGTGAAATACGAAACCGGAGAACCTGGTCTCACCTATTCTTCCATTGGAGTGAATGGAGCCAGCGTTCCATCGTACCTGAGGTGTCAAAAGTTTGTTGAGCAGCTGCACACTTCCCCACCCGACCTGGTGATTTTCGGAATTGGAATCAACGATGCCTATATGCCAAGTTCAGCATTCAGCCAGGAAGAATTTGAAGAGAACTACACAACGCTGATGAACCAGATTCGGGAGACGAATCCTCGAGTAAATTTCCTGTTTTTAACCAACAACGACAGTTACTACAAAAGGCGCTACCCCAACAGAAATGCCCTGGCTGTGAAAGAATCGATGTACAAACTAGCCGAAGAAGAAGGCGCTGCTGTTTGGGATCTTTTTGAAATCATGGGTGGACTCAACTCCATCTACACCTGGGACAAAGCCGGCCTGGCAAAAGGAGACAAAATACACCTCACTCGTGAAGGTTACCGACTTCAGGCCGACATGCTTTTTCACGCTATTCGCGAAGATTTTGGAAACTACCTCAACCTAAAAAACCAATGATTCTCTAAGAGGAAAAGATCAAGATGGAGCAATTGAACTGGACAGAGCGACTAAAAGATATTTTCCTCTACAACGAGGAATCTCCGCTCATTTTCACGGAGCTCTACTTTTGGGTTTTCTTTGGCGTAGTGCTGGCGGGCTACTCGATAATATACAAGCACCGCGCGGTCCGTAACGCATTTCTCTTTCTCGTCAGCTTGTTTTTCTACTACAAAACAAGCGGGATGTTTTTCACGATCCTGCTTTTTTCGACCGTTACCGACTACTACATCGGCAATGCGATTTACGGCAGTAAGAAAATCCTCAGCAGGAAGCTCTGGCTGGCGCTCAGCATCATTCTCAATCTCGGAGTGCTGATCTATTTCAAGTACGCCTACTTCTTTGCCGATTCTTTCAATCAGGTTTTTGGTTCGGAATATCATCCGATCAACCACTTTGCTCAGTGGACCAATCAGATGACAGGCTCCACTTTCCGGGTCGATCAGATTTTGTTGCCAGTCGGGATTTCGTTTTTCACTTTTCAAACCATGAGCTATTCGATAGACCTCTATCGAAACCACGTGAAGCCTGTGAAAAACCTCATCGACTTTGGATTCTATGTTTCGTTCTTCCCGCAACTAGTGGCCGGTCCGATTGTGCGTGCATCGGAATTTATTCCTCAGCTCTATCAAAAATATGAGCTAACTAAGCAGCAATTTGGAATTGCGCTTTTCTGGATTTTGAATGGTCTTCTAAAAAAGATGTTTTTGGCCGACTATCTTGCTGTGAACCTCATCGATCGCGTGTTCGACAACCCGGCCATGTACACCGGTTTCGAAAATCTGATGGCGCTCTACGGCTACTCGCTTCAGGTTTACGCTGATTTTAGTGGCTACACCGACATTGCCATTGGAATCGCTCTTTTGCTCGGCTTTCATCTGCCCGAAAACTTCAACTCGCCATACAAAGCAACGAGTGTGGGTAATTTCTGGAAACGCTGGCACATCTCACTTTCATCGTGGCTCAGGGATTATCTCTACATTCCTATGGGGGGAAACCGTGGAGGATCGCTCTTTTCTTTCATTATGCTCGGCATAATTCTCGGCTTTGTGGCGTTGATGTCAACAACGATCGTGGTGCCTGCAGTAATTTCCGGAATTGCAGTTTTGGTGATCGCCCTTTGTCAGTTTTTCCCGAAGATCAGAAACTGGTGGACCACCAACATCAACATGATGACCACCATGCTTATCGGAGGATTGTGGCACGGGGCCAGCTGGAACTTTGTGATTTGGGGAGGACTAAACGGATTGGGATTGATGGTCTACAAACTCTGGCGGAAAATCAGCCCGTGGGAAAGTAAAAACAACCTGCTGAAGAGATTCTGGGCGATTTTTCTCACCTTCAATTTCATCACTTTCACCAGGATCTGGTTCCGATCTGGATCGAACAACACCTGGGAAGCTATGCGCGAAGGGCACAACATTCTCGAAGAGCTACTCACAGCCAACGAAATGCTCAACAGAATTCTATTCAGTTTCGATGGCCAGATCGCCTGGAAGTTTCTTACCGAGTTTTGGGAAGTGATGCTCGTGATGGTTCTCGGGTTCGTCATCCACTGGCTGCCTTCTACCTGGAAAGCATTCTACAGAAAGACTTTTGTGAAAACACCTATTCCACTTCAAATCGGAATTTCTTTCGTAGTCGTGTTCGTACTCTACCAGGTGATGAGTGCCGGCATGAAGCCGTTTATCTACTTCCAGTTTTAAGGGGCAAAGGTAATTGAGTAAAGTAAGGGATTGAGGTAATTGAGGTTCGTTGAGAGAGATAAAGCGTAGAAAAAGTTGAAGCAGGCTAGCACAACCCGGTATTTTCCATCTCCTCTTTAAATCTAGTCCCAGAGGGACGGCACTTTGGTAGCGAATAATATGAGCCATGACCAGCCAGCTCCAGAGGAGCGACATTTTGGTTTCAAAAGTTGGATGATCAATTGAACCAATGGTCAAAACTATTGGCTACGCCCAGTCACAAACTCAAAAACCTCCCCGGCATTGCCGGAAAGGTTTATAAATCAACTTCTTATCGAAAAGAATGCTCAGTGAGCTATTCTACTTTTCTACTTTCATCTCAATCTGTGTATCGGTGTCTACCTCGTCATAGGCAGCGCAGTTTTTACCATAGTGGCAAGACTGCAGAACAACCGAAAAAGCGAGCACTCCGAGGGCGATGATAATCAGCCTCTGAAATGCAGTGTGGTTTAGTTCTGTTTTGTTCATAACGTAATAGTTTGATCTGCGGTAATAATGTATTTGGCGAAGTATACGCCCCCTTTCAAATTAGGGTTACAACATTTAATCAGTTGTCTCTCAAAGAGCTCGATTGATAAATCTCCACCGCAGAAATTTTCCTTGCTTGAATTGCACTTTCGAAACGCAACTTAGTAATTAACTCATTTTCAGCAAATTTATTTCGTCTCCGAAAACCTTGTCAGATAGGACTTTCCAGATTCTTCAAAAATTTTAACAGTACTATTTATTGCATAGTACTGTTTTTTAACTATATATTTGCAATGTCTATTACTATAGAGCAAATCGAAGTTTGAAAAATGAAGATTGAAAACACAAAAGCTCAGATGAGAAAAGGCGTTCTGGAATTTTGTATTCTCAGAATACTCTCCAACAGAGAAGCCTATCCGTCCGAAATCATCGAAGACATGAAGTCGGCAAAATTGATTGTCGTAGAGGGCACACTCTATCCTTTACTTACCCGGCTCAAAAATGCCGGACTACTCAGCTATCGCTGGGAAGAATCCACTTCGGGACCACCCAGAAAATACTATAAGCTAACCGGCTCAGGAGAGATCTTTCTCAACGAGCTTGAAAAAACCTGGGGAGAGTTGTCCTCAGCAGTAAACCAAGTCACTAAAAACTCCAATAAATAAGTTTATGAACAAGACGATTTCCATAAACATAAGCGGTATGGTCTTCAACATTGAAGAGACGGCCTACAACCGACTAAGCCAATACCTCGACACAATTCGCGCATATTTTGACAATATGGAGGGCGCGGATGAAATAATGAACGATATCGAATTGCGGATTGCGGAGCTCTTCCAGGAAAGACTGGGCGATACTCGAGAAGTAGTTACCAGCGATGATGTAGCTCACGCTGAGTCTGTGATGGGTAAACCTTCAGACATAGCCGAAGGTGCCGATGAAGAAGAGCATTCGGGAAGCAGTTCGAAAAAATACGAGTCAACTGAGCAAGGTAGAAAGGTCTACCGCGATCCTGACAACAACGTGATTGGCGGTGTGGCTGCAGGAATCAGCAACTACTTTGGTTGGGATCCGCTTTGGCTCAGAATTTTGTTTGTGATCCTAGCCGTTTCCGGTGGATTTGGTGTGCCGATCTACATCATCTTGTGGATCATCATCCCTGAAGCTAAAACCACAGCAGAGAAGTTGAGGATGCACGGCCAGAAGATCAATGTCGAAAACATCAAAAAAAAAGTAAGTGAAGAGATGGGAGGGATTAAAGATTCCTTTCAGGACCTCAGCGACAGAACGAGAAAAAATGTAAGCTCCAACAATTTCAAGAATTTCATGGAGTCACTTTTTAAAGGCATCGGATCGCTGCTTTCGGCCATCGGTCGATTTCTAGTGAAGCTCGTAGGTGTACTTCTTTTTCTCATGGGAATCGGACTATTCATCGGGGCAATAGCGATATTCTTAGTAAACGAATCGTTTCTCAACATCGCCATTGCTGAGCTGGATTTCGATCAGCTAGGTGAATTCTTTTACCTGAGTAAAGTCAACCTTTGGTTTTTCATTATCGGTACAATTCTCCTCTTCTTAGCTCCGGTAGTAGCTTGTTTTTATGGTGGATACCGACTGCTCATCAACAACACGGCTTACGTTCCGGGATTGGGTCTCACGTTATTCTCCTTGTTCCTTTTGGGAATTGTGATCACCTCGATTGCCGGTGTGCGCTACGGAAGGGAAATGTCGCACGAAGGCAATGTGAGAAACACTTTGGAAATGCCGGCATCGATGGATACTCTGTACATCAAGGTAAACGAAGACACCTACTTCCACAACTCACTGCTGATTGAGGACAGCAACATTTTGACAGCTCTGCACAAAGAAGAAGAATCAGTGGTAAATGGTTACGGAGTTGGACTCTACTTCTACTCTTCCGAGTCTGATCAGTTTAGAATTGAAATTGATAAATCCAGCAATGGATTAAAGGAAACGCTGGCTGTAGAGTATGCAGATCAGATTGATTTCGACTACGAAATTCGCGACTCACTTCTAGCGGTGGACCCGTTCATCAAAATGCCTTACGAGAACGGATTCCGTTTCCAGGAGGTGTCGGTGAGAGTTTATGTCCCCGAAGGAAAGACAGTTTACATGGACGAGAATATCGGTCGGATTTATCGCAGAGAGTACCGAGGTGGAAAATTCTGGCACATGGAAGACGATGAGTTTGTGAGAACGCCAAAGAGAAAGGAACTCAGAAGTACCGAAAGTCAGGAAGCTATATAGAATTTACAAGGCTTATAAATGAGTTGGAAATCATACAACTCGGTTTTTAGTTGGCTACTATAAATAGTAAACAAACAGACAGGGACATCCAAAACGTTGGGCGTCCCTTTTTCTTTTTGTATCCAACTACGACAACGCATTTGGCGTCTTCAGTTAAGTTGCATTCCTTAAATTGCGATTATGAAGCGGAGGACCATCCTTTTTCTTTTATTAATAATGTTCTCTGGTCTGGTCCGGGCTCAGGTGAACTATCCGCTGATTGAAAACCTCGGCCAATGGCCAGAACAGGTCGCCTATTCTGCCGAAATCGGCAACGGCAAACTCTACATCGAAGACAACGGCTTCACTTACGACCTGTTCGATTCTCGCGTTTTTGAACAATACACCGCACTTCACAGTCGAAAAGAAGCTAAAGCCGAAGTTCCAGAAACACTTCCCTGCCATGCCTACAAGGTGAAGTTTGTGGGTTCTAACGAAGGTTCAAAATGGCGTGGACTCAATCAGGAGAAAACCACTTACAGCTATTTTCTCGGTAATAACAAGGACAATTGGGCCGGTGGCGCCAGCTCATATCAGGCGGCTGTAAAAAAGGACATTTATCCAGGTATTGACCTCAAACTCTACAACGGTGATTTCTTTTTGAAATACGATTTCATTGTTGCCCCGGGTGCAGATGCTACACTGGTAAAAATGAGCTACGAAGGAGCCGACAAGCTCAAACTCGACAATGGCAGACTGATTGTTAAAACCAGCGTGGGAAAAGTTATCGAGCAAAAGCCGCTGGCCTATCAAATTATTGAAGGCCAAAAGAAGATCGTTTCTTGTAGCTACTCAGTGAAAAAACAAACTGTGCAATTTGAGTTTCCCGAAGGCTACGACAAAAACTACGAGCTGGTGATTGATCCGGAATTGGTTTTTTCGACTTACTCAGGCTCCAGCACCAACAATTTCGGTTACACAGCCACATTCGACTCAGAAGGGTTTCTCTACTCGGGAAGTTCGGCTTTTGGTTCACAGTATCCCACCACCACCGGAGCCTACGATATTTCCTTCAACAGCGGAATTGTCGATATCGCACTTTCGAAATTTGACACAACAGGAACTTTCCTCGTCTGGTCGACCTACATCGGTGGGAATGACGATGAGCTGCCTCACAGCCTGATTGTGAATGCGGCAAACGAACTTTTCGTTTACGGTACTTCTTCTTCCACGAACTACCCGACTACGGATGGTGCCTACGACACTGATTTCAACGGAGGCGAAGACCTTAATTTACTTACCGGACTTGGAGTGAGCTATTCAAACGGGTCGGACATTGTGGTAAGCAGAATTTCTGCCAATGGCGATGAACTACTCGCCAGCACGTACATTGGTGGCAGCGACAATGATGGACTGAATGCCGGAACTCCACTAAAATACAACTACGCTGACGAAATTCGCGGTGAAATCCTCATCGACAATCAAAACAACATTTACATCGCCTCTTCTACCAATTCATCGGACTTTCCGGTGAGTGAAAATGCTATTCAACCAATTTTTGGCGGAGGAGAACAAGATGGCTGCCTGATAAAAATGAACAACAGTCTGACTACCGTTTTCTGGAGTTCCTATCTCGGAGGAAGTGAAGCCGATGCTGTGTACTCCGTAGACCTCACTACCAACGGAGATGCTGTGGTAGCCGGAGGAACCCGATCTACGGACTTCCCCGTTTCTTTTGGTGCTTATCAGCCAGATTTTGCCGGAGGATCAGCAGATGGATTCGTCACAGCCATAAATCCCGAAGGAGATGAGATTGTATTCTCGAGCTACTACGGCTCCGATGCTTACGATCAGATTTATTTCGTAGAACTCGACCAGCAAGATCAGGTTCACGTGTTTGGTCAAACCGAGAAAGAAGGAGATTTCTTCATCAATAATGCCAGCTACAACACAACCTCTGGTGGACAGTTCATCACCAAGTTTGAAACCGGACTTGACGACATTATCTGGAGCACAGCTTTTGGTGCTGGCGGTGGCGAGCCCGACATTTCGCCAACGGCTTTTCTCGTGGATGTCTGTAACAAAATTTACCTCAGCGGCTGGGGAAGCAGCATCCAGGGCGGTAGCCTTTCCACCAGCGGATTGGACATCACCGGAGATGCTTTTCAACTCAACACCGATGGCAATGATTTTTACCTGATGGTCCTCGAGGACGATGCCAGCAACCTGTTTTATGCCAGTCACTACGGAGGCGGAACTAGCGCAGAGCATGTAGACGGTGGCACTAGTAGATTTAGTAGGAAAGGGGAAATCTATCAGGCGGTTTGTGCAGGATGCGGTGGCAATTCAGACTTTCCGATTCAACCCAATCCTGGAGCGGTTTCGAGCACCAACAACAGTAGCTGCAATTTGGGAGTTTTCAAATTCAACTTCGAAATCCCCGGTACGATCGCAGACTTCAGTGCTCCTTCGGTAATTTGTTTTCCTGAAGAAATCGAGTTTAACAACACCAGCGTGAACGCAACTTCTTATGTCTGGAACTTTGGTGATGGAGAATTTGACAGTCAGGAAGACCCAACACACACTTATGCTGAGCCAGGAACTTATACTGTAGAACTCATCGCCCAAAGTCCAAACAGTTGTAATCTTGCCGATACGGTGACACAGCAGATTATTGTTCTTTCCAACAGTTCCTCTTCCATTGCTGATGCTCAGATTTGCCCGGGTGAAAGCGAGCAAATTGGAATTCCACCTTCTTCGAATCCAAACATCACTTACGAGTGGTCACCTACCGATTACCTTTCGGATATCGATGTTCCTAATCCAATAGCCTCGCCACCCGAAAACATCACTTACACGCTTTTGGTGAGTAATGGAGTTTGTACCGACACAATTATTCAAAATGTCATTGTGACGGTGATCGATCTGGAGACTTCTCCTGACACACTTCTCTGTGGAGATGAAGGCACCGTGACGCTCACTGCCAACACATCTCTCGATGGAGTGGCTTACACCTGGTCGGCCAATGAAGACTTTTCGAATCCACTAAACGATGGACCGGAAGATCCCGATGTAGAAGTAAGCGTAGTAGCTCCTTCAACTTTTTATGTGCAAGCGGAAGTGAATGGTTGTTCGGTGGAAGAAAGCGTAAATGTTAATCTGACTTCTGCATTCACAGAAGTGGAAGATGACTTTACCATCTGTGCGGGAAACAGCACAACTCTAAATGTGATCAACCCATCCGATCAAATCAACTACTTCTGGGAACCTGAAAACTTAATTATTGAAGGACAGAACTCTCCCAGTGTCACGGTTGCCCCTGTTTCGGAAACGACCTACTTTTTGACAGCAACTTACGGAGAAGACTGCATTGCCTACGACACCATCACTATTTCACTGAGTACTCTCAATGGAGGAGGCCTTTCAGCCACTGCTGAACCAGACGTTATTCCACCAGAAGGAAACAGCCAGCTCGCTGCAATGCCCGATGGCTATAGCTACGAATGGACTCCTTCAACAGGCTTGACCAACCCCAACAGTCAAAACCCTCTTGCTTCACCAGACCAAACCACAACCTACTACGTCACCGTTAGCGATGGCGACTGCTTTTATATCGACAGTGTTCGTGTTCAGGTGATCGATTTTGAGTGTGGACCGCCTTCGATTTTTGTCCCCAATGCATTCACACCAAATGGCGACCAAAACAACGATGTACTGCGAGTTGAAGGACAGAACCTCACTGCAATTGAGTTTGAAATTTTTAACCGCTGGGGAGAAAAAGTCTTTGAAACAACCACTCAAAGCGAAGGCTGGGATGGAAGCTACAAAGGAGTTCCTGTAGAACCGGCCGTGTTCGTCTACAAGCTGAAAGCCACGTGCGATGGCGGCATCGTTTACGAAGAAGAAGGTAACGTCACTGTGATCCGATGAAAAAGTTGCTGGTCGCCATATCGATGTTTTTTGCTGCACTTGTTGTCCGATCGCAAGACATTCACTTTTCTCAGTTTTTTAATGCTCCCGCAAACTACAACCCGGCTCTTACGGGTCAGTTTGACGGTGACTATCGGTTCATCGGAAACCAACGAACTCAGTGGCGAGCTGTAACTGAACCCTACTCTACCATCGGAGGATCAGTTGATGCGAATAGCTTTTTGGAAAACGAAAATCTGGGAACAGGCCTGAGCATCTATCGCGACAGAGCAGGCGACTCTCGGTTGACGTTGCTACACGTTAACCTTGCAGGTTCGTACCGGTTTGCACTTTCCGGAGAAGGAGAATCACTATCCCTTGGCGGCCAGGTCGGCATTACCCATCACAACATCGACTACAGTCAGCTGGAGTACAACAGTCAGTACAATGGTTTTTTTTACGATCCGGGACAGCCAAGTGGAGAGGCTTTTTCACGAGACAGTCGCACCTACCTGAACTTCAACATTGGGGCCGCTTACTTCAAAAAATTTGACGAGCGAAATAGTCTGGAAGGCGGAATGTCGGTCTTCAACCTGAATTCTCCTAACCAGAGTTTTTTCAACGCTACTGGAGTAAACCTCGACCCGAGATTGGTTTTCCACGGAAAAGGTCAAATAGAAATTGACGATGAATGGGACATCTTGCCCTCGGCTATTTTTCAATCGCAAGGGAAGTTCACCGAGTTTGTTTTTGGAGGAGCTGCGAAATACATTTTGGAAAATGAAGCCGGACTCAATCGGGCAGTTTATGGAGGCCTCTACTACCGTACTCGTGACGCTGGCTACATCATGGCAGCCATGGATTATGATGCCTGGCACGTGGGCATCAGCTACGACATCAATTTGAGCGACTTGCGAACAGCGAGCAATGGCCGTGGCGGTTTCGAAATTGCAGTAATCTACATTCTTCAGCAATTCAAGCCGGAAGAGTATAATTATCGTGTCTGTCCGGACTATCTCTAAGCCTCTTCACTAAATCAAAACTCCTACTAGCTGAGCCGAGTAATTTCGCACCTTTGCAGCGCAAAATATTTCGCTCTTCATGAAAAAAGACTCAGGCCGTCAGCTCATCAACCTCACGTTCGTAATTCTCGGGATTTACTACACCCTTTTAACCCTTCACTACCTTGGCGACCGTGACGTGAAAAATGATCTGTACTTCCTTTACCGATTTGTTTCAGAAGAATTTTGGCTGATGTTCATTCTCGAACTGATGGCCGTGGGTAGCCTCTTTGCCGACACTATTCTGTCTTTCGATAAAATGAGCAAAAGCAAGCGTATTTGGCAGTTGATTTTCACTGTCATCTACTTTGCGATCTTCTTCGCCAAGTTGCTTTTCTTTTGGTTTGGCTTGGCCTTCACCGGCATGGACTTTTAGTCGCGGTGATATTGGTAATCTTCGTAGTCCATTTGGCGATTGCGCTTCTTAAAAGCCTTGTATCGCTCTTTCACATAAATGATGAAATCATACTGCGTGGTAGTCTGCAGAAAGTGATCGCTTACATTTAGGAAGTCGATAAACTCATCAAAATCTTCATCGCTGAGTTGAATGATGTCGTAGCTCACATATTTCTGGAAAAGCTCTTTTAGCAACGCTCTTCGCCTGTCTTCATTCTCCATTTTGGCCACGAGTCGCTTGTTCTTTGCCCTGCGGCTAAACTGTTCGTAGAGAAAAGTGATTGGGCTGGAAATCGCATCCACTCCAGAAGTTCTGTAATCCGTTTCATCAAAACCCAGTTTATCGATGTCTTCCTGAATGTCGCTAAGCTCTCTTGGGGCAAAAACCTCGGCCTCTCCCACTTCCACAATTAATTCATCTAAGGTAAGCTGGAGTTTGTATTCCGGCTTGTAGGTCGAATCGGCATAGCTAATCGAAAAAGATTTGAAACCCATCCCTCCGAGTTGCAAAGTGTCAGATTTGCGGGCTTCCACTCTGAAGGTGCCATCGGTGTTCCCAAAACTACCCATATAGGTCCGCTTATTTACGATCAACAAATCCTGAATCGGCCGACCCGAAGGATCTTTGGCTTTACCACTGATCACGATGGTAGTATCCTGAGCCTGCAAAATTGCAGTGCTAAAGAGCAAGAATATGAAAAGGGCCTGTCGGATAAATGTTCTGCTTTTTGTCAATCTCTTTGCAATAACGGCAAAATTGGGATTTTTGTCGTGTTAAAGGATTTTAATTGATATCAAAAAGCGTGACAAAATCGATTTTAGAAACACACCGGATCACTTGTCGAAGATTGAACCTCTATTGAAGTAAACCTGTGAATGCGGCTTGTTTTTTCTGATCTTGTATTTCTTTTCCGCGAAAGCGCTGTGATGGTAGGGCGTTCTGCAACTTTGAGAAGCCATCAGTGCAATCAAAATGATCGACACTGCTCCCCATTTTTGAACCTTTGAAAACATTACTTTTTTTAAATCTATAGTTTTACACTCGTTGCTGAATTTTACGCCAGATGACAGAACAAAAGTTTCGTAATCTTCAGCTATTTAATCAACAATTTTTAAAGCGCTGAAAATGAAGAAATACCTAATGGTTTGCCTCGGAAATATTTGCCGCTCACCAATGGCAGAGGGGATTTTGACCAATAAGTTGAAGGAGAAAGGAATTGAGGCCCAAGTAGATTCTTGCGGCACTTCAGACTATCACATCGATGAATCGCCAGATCCCAGAGCTCGTGAGAAAGCAAAAGAAAAAGGACTGGACATTGATCACCTTAGAGGGCGTCAGTTTGTCACTGCAGATTTCGATCGGTTTGATGAGATTTTTGTGATGGATAAATCTAATTACGAAAACGTTTTGGCACTGGCAGAAAGAGAGGAGCAACGCCAGAAAGTCAAAATGATTTTAAGCGAGCTGGATGACAAAGAAGTTGAAGAAGTGCCGGACCCTTACTTCGGAATGGAAGATGGATTCGAAATCGTTTACAACTTGCTCGATCGAGCTTGTGACAAAATTGTAGCACGCACAAGATGAGCACTGGAAAAATATACCTGATTCCAAACTCGCTTGGAAACCCCGACCTCACTCTGGTTTTACCTCCGGAGGTGAAGCGAGTGATCAACCAGCTCACTCACTTCATTGTGGAAAATGAAAAGCAGGCACGCAGGTTTTTAAAAGCTGCGGGAATGGAGAGACCCATTTCGGAACTCACCTTCTACCCGATGGGAAAACACTCTGACCCGAGTTTGTTTCCTTCCTATGTGAAAGTCGCTGAAGAAGGCGAATCTCTCGGTGTGATCTCCGATGCTGGCTGCCCAGGAGTGGCGGACCCCGGAGCTGAAATCGTGGCGCTAGCCCATCGTGCCGGAGTGTACGTTGTGCCTCTTACCGGACCGTCAAGCATTTTGCTTGCCCTAATGGGAAGTGGCTTTAGTGGTCAGAGTTTTGTCTTTCACGGCTACCTTCCCATCGACAGGAAAGACCGCGGACGATTTTTAAAATCAATCGAAGGCGAAGCACGGAAAAGTGGCCAAACGCAAATTTTTATGGACACACCTTTTCGAAACGACCAGGTGCTCGAAGACCTCATCAAAACCGGCCATCCCGACACTAAACTTTGCATCGCTGTTGATATCACACTTTCTTCGGAAATGATTAGAACTCTGCCGCTGAGCGAGTGGAAAAAGCGAACTCCAAAACTGCACAAGCGGCCTTGTATGTTTTTGGTGGGTAGGTGAAGGTGGTACTTGATCTTAGAACCTGATTTGAAAAATATGTCTACTCAGGTTAAAAATATGATTTATTAAAGAATTGCTTCATAAACCACATCTCAAAGGCAGGATCTAGAAACTCATAACCTTTGTCTACTTTTTGGATGATGTCAGCATTCATAAGAATCACCTTGTTTTTGCTAACATTTCGCGGTGTGCCCAGTCGGTATTTTTGCATGACATCAGAGCCCGTCAACTGAAATTCCCCAGCTGAAACCGCTTTTAGTAAGTTAACTTGTGTGCCACTTAGGCTTTCTATCTCTTTTTCGTAAAGTGGTGTATTCGCCTGAATTAGCTCCAGAATTGCATTTTGCACTTCTTTTCGAGTTGCCTTCTTTGGGTTTTTATTCCATGTGTAGTGTGCCAATTGCTGCACATACCACGAATGATTTTTCATGCTCTCAGCAATGAGTTCAGCAGTATCTTTATCAATTTGCTTTCCCGTATTGGTAAAACCTTTCTGGATAAAAGAAACCCATTTGTCCTTCGAAATTTTAGAAAGAAGCATCAAATCCCCGAAACGATAAAACGGCTTAGAAGAGTTGTTGAATATATCATTCATCATATGACGCTTGCTTCCAAACAAACAGTAACAAACATGTTTTTGTCGCTGCCAAACAGCTCGCATCAATTTTTCAAACGATTCATAGTCACTGAATGAAGCCAAATTCTGAAACTCATCCAAGCAGATAACGAATTTCACGTTCTTTCTATGGGCCAGCTTTTCAGGTAAGTCGAGAATTTCATCCTTGTGTTTTTTTAATTCCTGCCAATCAAAACTGACCGAAAAGTCTGTTTCCGGATCAATACCTATGCTAAATTTTGGGATTAATTGCTTAAAAATGTTCTTCCCTTCTTTAAACCAATCCTCCCATTTGTTGGAAGACGCCCTGAGAACTTCCCTGGCAAATAATTCTAAAAACTCCTCTTCAGTCGATACTGCAAAAAGATCAATAACACAAACCTTGATGTCCTTGTGCTTTTCACTGATGTCGCCTACAACTTTCTCAACTAAACTTGATTTACCCCATCTTCTCGGTGAAATGATGCAGGTATTTACTCCTTGAGTGAGATTGACTTCCAGCTTTCTCGCTTCTTCTTCGCGATTTGTGAATGCCTCCTTGCTCACTGTAACTCCATATCGGAAAGGTGATGATTTCATTATTTGACTACTTATTTTATACTCTTTGGTATTATACTCAAAGGTATAAAATATAAATCAATGTTTCGGGTTCGTAATGTAGAATAATCTACCTACCAACTCGGGCAAGGAGGAATAGATCTTCCGCCTCTACCTCTTCCGCGGCTGCGAGATTTTTTGGCGCATTTCCAGCTGCGGAAAATGGTGTACTTCAGGCTGAAGTAGAAGTCCGCTCCGTAAACATCCTGATTGAAAAGAAAAGCTCCGAGGTTGTCGGTTCCGATGACGATGCTGTTCAGTCTCAGCATCAAACCAATCTGACCAGAACTGTACTCGTGGAGAATCAAAGGCATGCTGGCTTCAAACCTTTTGGTTTCGAAGCGAGGAATGAAAGCTACCTGAGCTGGACGCTGCGGTCCGAGTGAATTCCTCCTTGGAAATCCCTGGATCCAGTGACCACCCAGGTAGACGTTGTTCATCACTTTGTGATCGTATTGCAAGCTGATGGCTGTGGGTAGTTTTATTCTCAAATTAGAGATTTCGCCTCCGCCATCGTTCAGTGCAAACTCCTCTGCCAGTCCATTGCTGATTCCGTCAGCGCCATCCGGACTAAAACTCGGATAGTCTTCCCATGTTCGCGGGTCACTGATGTCGAAGGAATAGCCATAAAAAGGATCATTGAAACGGATTCTGCCAAGGTCCAAAATCGAAACCCCAAGTTTGTACTCGTAATCGCTCGTGCGGCAACCTTGTCGTGGACTGTGTGGCGTGTAACTTTCTACATTGCTGGTAGTCCTTTTGAAAACGACTCCGATATCGGCACCAATTCCGCGACCGTTAAAGAGGGCTTCTTCACCTGGTTCGTTAAAACCAAACTCGCCCTGAAAGCGAGTAGTCTCGAGATTTGTGGAGTCCAAAACGGTGTAATCCCAACGATCAATTCGAACACCGCCTCCGGCAAAGCCAAGCAAATATTTTAGAGAGATCCCGGCAGTGATCATGTCGTTTCCGCGCTGGTGAACTATTCTGCCGTAGCTCAATCCAACCTCGGCCCAGTTTAGAGAAGCGAAAGAAACATTTCTTGCACTGAAGGACTCTCCCATTTGTGGCTCCCACTGCAATCCATTTTCCATATATCGAACAAGGTGATCTGGAACTCTCCTGAGGTCGGTAACTGATCGTACCTGAGTTGTTAGAGCGAACGAATTTTTGCCAACAGCAAAACTTACCGAAGGTCCTCTGACACTCACATTCGCATGAGCCCGTGAATTGTTTGAAGGAATTCCGAAGACAGGTTCAGGTACCGCATCTGGATTTTGCCATGTATCGGAAAACCTGAACTCATCTTTGGGCAGGTAAGCCAGATTGTTTTTTGCAAATACGCCAAAGCCGACCAACTGAAAATCAATGAAAGCTTTGGAATCGACTATTGAAGCGGGATTGTTGTGCACCGTATTCACCGGAGAGTAGTTGCTGTGGACAATACCCAGGTTATCCTGAGCAAAAGCCTGAAAGGTAGCCAAAAACAGAAATGTCAATAGGGTGGAAAGGCGCATCTGAAATTCGATATGTTCTAAATGTAGAATTTAACTACGAAATCGGCAAGGCATTGTTCTCAAGGATGATTCATTGGCTGCAATTCAAGCGTATCTTTTTCTACTTCTCTAACCACGACATCAAAATAAACTGGAGTTTTTCCAGGTACAATGCCAGTAGCAGAGCCGTACAACCCAAAGGCTTTGTGAGAAGGAATGTAAACCCTGGCTTGCTCATTTTTACGCATGTAGTGAAGCACGGTGTCGATCCCGGGAATCACCTGATCGGGCTTCCCCAACTGAAAATAAAGTGCCGAAGAGCCCTTTTCTGAGGAGTCAAATTCAGTGCCATCTAAAAAGTACCCGGTGTAGTCGATGGTAAGATGATCGCCAGCGCTGATTTTCACCCCCTGGTTTTCTACAACTTTTGAGTAGTAGACATCATCGAGCCGTTTCACGTTGTCGAGCAGATTGTTTTTCTCAAGCCACTCGCGCAAATACGCATTTTCCTGAACCGCTCCTCTTCTCATCTCTTCTGCCAGTTGTTGTTCGTATTCCTGAACGGTCAACAAACGGCCAACTTTCACGTGCATCAGAAAGTCCTTCTCCCCGGGAAACTTGTAGCTCTGGTATTCATCCAGCAGGCTACCCTTAAAGTGACGATATTCAATCTTGAAACTGGTGCTGTCTCCTTCGTTGAGATTCATCAACTCCTGAGATAGTGATTTGCTCCCCAGATAGTCGGGTGAAATTCGTTGAAAAAAATAACTCACTGAGTCGAGCTGCATTGAGGAGTCTGCTGGTTGTGAATAGACAAAAAACTCTACAAAAGGAAACTCGCTTACTGGTTTGTTTCTCTCCCCGAGTGCTTCTAGCTTTTTCTCCAAACCCGGAGCCACCTGTTCAAATTCGTGAGTGTGATCGCTACACGAAAAGCAAAAAAGACAAAGGCAAAAAAGAAAGAGGCAGCGGAACAAGGTCAATCGAGTTTTACAAGTTTCACATCATAAATCAGCGGGCTCTCGAAAGGAATTCTGGAACGGTCGCCACTGAGCCCATAGGCCAGGTGCGAGGGCAAAATGAAGATAGCTTCGTCTCCCACATTCATTTTCAAAACACCTTCATGAAGTCCCGACTCAACATCGTCCTTGCCGACCTCAAAAGTCTTCGGTCCACTCTTCTCCGAGCTATAAACTACTTTCTCGTCCTCCATCAGCTTCACTTCGTACTCGATCGTGGCAAAATCTCCTTCTTTGGCTTTAGGCCCTTCACCTTCGGTATAAATGAAGTAGCGAAGTCCGGTTCCGGTTTCCTCCACTTCCCATCCCTTTTCCTCGATATAGTTATCGATATCTTCCTTCTCCATCTGCATTGCTCTTCGATTTTCCTCGATTAGCTGATCCTGAGAAATGTAAGTAGTCTCCTGTTTGTTCTTTTCGTTTTTGCAACCGCTACAGCCCACGAAAGAGACCACTGCAATGGCAAAGAAAAGCTTACTCTGAATTCTTAGTAGTTGAGTTCTGACTGACATTCTGCTGCTGCTTGTTCAAAATTAGAAATGGTTTCTTCAAGGCTCTTGTCCGAAATTCCTCCGGCTGCGTTCTTGTGACCGCCTCCGTCAAAATATTTTCTTGCAAACTGGTTGACATCAAAAGTGCCACGAGAACGAAAAGACATTTTCACCTCGTTATTGCCCTCGCGAATAAACGCTGCGAAGTTTACACCCTTCACTGAAAGTGCTTGATTCACCAGTCCTTCTGTATCGCCTTTTCTGTAATTGTGGTCATCCAGTTCCTCTTTGCTCAGGCTGATGTAGGCCATGTGCAAATCGCGATTTACAATGAGTTTGTTGCGCAACGCGTGACCAACGAGCTTGAGACGATCTTCCAGATTGGTGTCGTAAACCTCCTGGTGAATGAGTGCGTGCTCCACACCTCGCTCGAGCAAATCGGCAACTATTCGATGGGTTTTTGGCTCGACCGAAGGAAATCGGAAGGAGCCCGTGTCGGTCATTATTCCAAGGTAAAGACACTGACCAATTTCTGATGTGATGGCCGTTTTACCATCAATTCCTACGATGAACTCATAGATCAACTGGGCAGTTGAGCAAGTCTGCGTATCCGAAATGAGCACCTTCGGGTAGTCTTCCGGCTGCTGATGGTGGTCGATCAAAATGAAAGGCACCTCTCGATCAAGGGCTTTCTCCAGGCTCGATGCCAAATCACCTGTTCTCTTCAGTGTGTTGTAATCCAGGCTGAAAATCAAGTCTGCCTTCTCGACTTCTTCCTCTGCTTCTTCTTGCTGAGTTTCGAATATGAGAATCTGGTCATGACCGGGAGTCCAGTGCAAAAAATCCGGATCTGGATCGGGAATAACCACCCTGGCGCGTTCGACTTTATTTTTGAGGTAGTGAAAAAGTGCAAGCGAAGAACCGATAGCGTCTCCATCGGGCGATCTGTGGCAGGTGATCACCACTCGCTTCGATTTCGAGATCAGGTTCGCTGCTTTCTCAATTTGGTCTTTAGTAATAACAGGATTTTCCATTTCGCCTCAAAGGTAATTCCTTTGTTGTAATTGGACATGCCTTTCCTCTGGAGAAGAAATGCGAACGTAGCTGGACAAGTTCAAGCCTTCTTTTCTAATTGCAATTTGGCCTTACCTTTGCTCGCGACTGCAACAAATCTGCACGAAATGAAAAAACATCTGATTATGCTTTTGGGAGCTTTTTGCTTCCTAAGTCTAACAAGTGCTTATCTATATTCTCAAGTGGCTGAGATAGAAAGTTCGAGAGCAAGGCTTGCGAAGTCCCAAAAAACGCAGTTTACTAATGTAAATGAGCATTTTTGGGGCGAGCGTAACGCAGCTATCGGACTTTATAAACAGTCACAAACGAGTTTTAATCACAAGTTTTATGTCAGCACCACGAACATTGAATTTGACCAGCCGAGCAAATCTTTTCAAATCACCATGAAGCTCTTCACGGACGATTTGGAACATGCCCTTGGCGACCCGGACCGAAATAAAATTAAGCTCGGCAGCCCAGAAGAACAAGCAGACGCAGATCAGATGATTGAAGCTTATCTTCAGAAAAATTTTCACATGCAAGTAAATGATAAGCATGTAGAGTGGACCTACCTGGGCAAGGAGGTAGAGTATGATTTAACGTACTGCTACATTGAGACCTTTGGCGTTCCTCCCATAAATTTTCTCACCATCGAAAACACGGTCTTCTTTGACCTGTTTGACGATCAGACTAACCTGATCAATCTACGGATCAATGGCATGCGCGAAACGGTGATGCTCAATCCCAACGACAAACAAACGAAAATTAAACTTTAGGCAGAATGACGAAAAAGGAGAAAGCCGAATTTGTGATGGAGGAGCTCGACAAGCTCTACCCAGAAGTCCCGATTCCGCTAGACCATGTAGATCCGTATACCCTGCTGGTCGCTGTTTTGCTCTCAGCTCAGTGCACCGATGCCAGGGTGAATCAGGTTACTCCTCACCTCTTTCGCGTAGCTGATAATCCGGTGGAGATGTCGAAAGTCCCCGTTGAAGACATCAAGGCGATTATTCGTCCATGTGGTCTTTCACCAGCAAAATCCAAAGCGATTTCCAATCTGTCTCAAATTCTGATTGAAAAGCACAACGGACAGGTTCCCGACAATTTTGAAGACCTGGAAGCTCTTCCGGGAGTTGGCCACAAAACAGCTTCGGTAGTGATGAGCCAGGCATTTGGTCACCCGGCTTTTCCGGTCGATACTCACATTCACAGATTGATGTATCGATGGGGGTTGAGCACCGGTAAAAACGTAACTCAAACAGAGAAAGACGCCAAGCGACTTTTCCCGAAAGAAAGCTGGAACAAACTTCACCTGCAAATTATCTACTACGCCCGCGAGTACTCACCAGCCAGAGGAGTGAACCTCGATAAAGATTACATCACGGCTAAGATTGGCAGAAAGAGTGAATTGAAAAAATTGAAAAATAGATAGAAGCGTTTAAAAGCACGCAAAAAGCCCTACCTTTTAACCTTAGTACATTCACCTGATCAGTTAACCTAAAACTGCTGACCATAAAAAAAGCCTTACTTTGAGAAATTACTTTTTATTCTGTTTTGTTGCTTTCGCGTTGTTCCTAAGCAATTCAGCCGCTTCCCAATCGCCCACTTTTCAAAAAGTCTTTCCTCATGGAGAATACGGAAATTTCTTCTGGAATGTAGGTGCTTTTGCCACTACAAGTGATGATGGAGGCTATCTGGTGACCACGAGCGTTTCGAGCAATCCTGGAACCAACCTTAAACTTTTGAAAACCGATGAAAATGGTGATACTCTTTGGACTTCAGAAATAGAGACACCATCGGAACTGCACAATGCCACTTCGATAACCTCCACAATTGATGGAGAATATTTCATTCAGGGCACTTACGATGTGGAAGGCACGAATTATCAGGACGAGGTCTTTGTTGAAAAATTTGACAACAACGGAAATTCGGTTGACTACAACCAATTAACAAGCACAGGCATTTGCTGCTGGGATTATTCCACGGGAAAAATGATTCACACTTCTGATGACCATTACTTTCTCACTGGTCAGTATTTCGGAATCTCGGATAACTACGGCACTTACTACAAAATAGATGATAGTGGAATCATTCAGTGGAGCGGAGTTTTTGACGGAATGGGTGGAGCAAACGTGGCTCGTAGCATCGAACTTTCAGATGGCGGTTTTCTACTCGGTGGCAATTACTTACTCGCCAGTGTACAGGAAGCCTATGTGCAAAAGATAGATGAAAATGGTGACTATGTTTGGGGCGAAAACTTTCTTCATCAGGACACACAAACCGGCACTAAAAACAAAATCTTCGATATGGTCGAGGTGTCCGATGGATACATACTTGCCATAAATTATGAAGCCGATGACAATGAAAACCTTCAGTTGAGGAAAGTCGATTTTGACGGTAACACAGTTTGGACTGAAAATTTTATTGGAAAAGGCAATAATATTGACCTGATTGCTACTGATGACGGGGGGGTTGTTTTCGCGGGATACAAAAGTCAGGCTCTCACCGATTACGATTTCAGGTTGTTTAAAATGGACAGTGAATTCAACATTGTGTTTGAATTGTTCTACGGAACCGAAAACCCCGATGTGCTTCATTCACTCGAACAGACACCCGACAATGGTTTTCTTCTCGCAGGAAGATCGGGATCCCTGGGCGTTGGCAATAAAGACGTTTACCTGGTAAAGACAGATTCTGCCGGCTGCCTGAGCAACGACACTGAATTCAGCTATGCAGCAGATGGTTCATCTCAAATTGCTTTTTTCGATGAATCTTCCTTCGGAGTACTCAGCGATTCTGAAACTCACCTCTGGGATTTTGGGGATGGTACCACCTCCTCCAACCAGAACCCTGTTCACATTTTTGAAACCCCAGGGATTTACGAGGTTTGCCTTACAGCTGGCAATGTTTGTGGGTCAAGTACAACTTGTCAAACAGTTGAGTTTTGCCCTCAGGCAGAAGTGAACAGCACAACAGAAACTGCTTGCGATAGCTTTGCGTGGAACGGTTCAACTTATTTTGAAAGTGGAATTTACCTGGATACTTTAACCAGCGCTTTTGGCTGTGACAGTATTGTAGAATTGAACCTAACTATCAACACTGTTGATTTTTCTGTTTTGGAAAATGACACATCTCTCACTGCTATTTCTGAAGAAGCTACTCTACAGTGGCTGGATTGCGACAATGATTTTGCTGAAGTACCAAATGAAACCAGCCAGACATTTCAGCCTGAAACAACAGGAAATTACGCTGTTCAGATCACTCACGAATCTTGCATAGACACCTCTGATTGCTACTACATTTTTATCTGCACCAGCGAAACGTATTTGGTAGAAGAAGAAGCGTGCTACGAATTTACCTGGAACGGAAACACTTACTCTGAAAGTGGGGTTTATATCGATACTTTGGTGAACTCTGTGGGTTGCGACAGCATCATCGAATTGGATTTGACAATAAATTCTGTGGACATTTTTGTGTCTCAAAATGATTCTGCACTTTATTCTGACACCGAAAACGCTGAATATCAATGGTTGGATTGTAACGATAAATTCGCGGAAATTCCTGGCGAGACGAACCAGTACTTTTACCCGGAGATAACTGGCAGTTATGCTTTAGAAATCACTCAGAATGGTTGCACTGAGATATCGGACTGCTATCCAATTATGATTATCTCAGTGTCAGAAGCCGAGTTAAAAAACAAAAGTTTGATTGCTTATCCCAACCCTTCCGATGGAAAAATCACCGTAGAAAGATTGGATGCCGGAAGTCAGGAAGATCTACCCTACGAGATCAAAGATATGACAGGGAAAATCGTTTTACGTGGAGTCTTAAGAAACCATGATAACTTCATTGATCTTCATAAAACACCTCCCGGTATGTATCTTCTAAAATTGGAAGACCAGACAATAAAACTGATGGTTTATTAACAAGCCTACCACACTTTGGCCTGAGCGTACAAAATAAAAAACCCCAGATCCTTTCGAACCTGGGGTTTTGGGTTTCCCTATTCCGCTCTTCGCGGGAATTTCTTTTATTGTTTAAACTTCTCAATCACTTGCTGAGTCACTCCGGTGTTGGAGAATCCGCCATCGTGAAAGAGATTTTGCATGGTCACGTATTTAGTGAGGTCTGAGAACAACGAAATGCAGTAATCTGCGCAAGCTGCAGCATCGGCATTTCCAAGAGGGCTCATTTGGTCTGAGTAAGCGATAAACTCGTCAAATCCTTTCACACCGCTACCTGCAGTTGTCACTGTAGGCGATTGAGAAATGGTGTTGATTCGAACCCTTTTCTCTGTTCCGTAGTGATAACCGAAACTACGAGTGATCGATTCGAGCAAAGACTTAGCATCCGCCATGTCGTTGTAATCCGGGAAAACACGCTGAGCTGCGATGTAAGTTAGCGCAAGCACTGAACCCCACTCATTGATGGCGTCTTTTTTCATGGCCATACTCAGAGTGCGATGAAGTGACATTGCCGAAACATCAAGCGTTTGGTGGTACCAGTCGTATTTGAGATCTGTGTAGTGTTTGTTCTTTCTGACGTTTGGCGACATTCCAATAGAGTGCAACACGAAGTCGATCTTTCCGCCAAAATGCTCGGCAGTTTTGTCGAACAGGTTTTCGAGATCCTCTTCTTTGGTAGCATCTGCCGGTATCACCGGGCAATTGCCGCAAGCCTCGGCCAGTTTGTTGATTTCACCCATTCGCATTGCGATAGGTGCATTTGTTAGCACGAATTCGGCTCCTTGTTCGTAAGCCTTTTGCGCCACTTTCCAGGCGATAGATTGCTCATTGAGCGCTCCGAAGATGATTCCTTTTTTGCCTTTGAGAAGATCGTTTGCCATAGCTTTTCAAAATTTTGGTTGCTGCAATTCGGTGCCAAAACTAAGTTTTTTTCTTTTGATTGAATTATCTCGCTGCGCTCGTTATGCTTTGAAACATGAAGGGCATTAAAGAGAAAGAAGCAAAGAGGATTGGAAATAATTGGAGATCCTTTTATTCCATCCAGGTGTAGAGCTCAAGGTGCTGACACTGAAACAACCCTGAATCAAGTTCAGGGTGACGTCTTCAGCGTGACAGTTCAGCAACTTCCGTTCTTGATTTGAATTTGGGTGATCCAAAAATTGCTTCTAAGTCCCAGCGGGACGATACTTTGGTAGAAGTGAAATTTGGAAAACATGCAACGAAAGTCCCGGAGGGACGGCATTATGGTCTTGATAAATTACCAAGCTCATTCTGTCTCTGTCAAAGCTTCTGAAATCAACCAACTCTCGGTCCAGGCTGCCTGGAAGTTGAAGCCACCGGTGACTGCATCGATGTTAAGCACTTCTCCCGCAAAGTATAGTCCGGGATACAGCTTACTTTCCATTGTGGTGAAGTCAACTTCTTCAAGTGCAACTCCTCCAGCTGTCACAAACTCTTCTTTGAATGTGCTCTTTCCGTTAATTTGGAACCTGCATTTACAAAGTGTTTCTGCCAGTTCATCAATTTTCTTGTTTGGAAGATCTCCCCAGTTGGGCATTTCTTCAGAAAACACCGAGTTCAAAAGTTTATCCCACAATCGGGCAGGCAACTCAGCAGGATTCAACTTTGATAATTTCTTCTTCCCTTCCTCCTGCCTCAGCGACTTCAGTTTATCCACCATAGAGTCAAAGTCGAAATGATTGTTCCAGTTGACTTCAAGTTCAAATTTGTAACCCATGTCCGCCAGCTCTCGGGCACCCCAGGCCGACAGCTTGAGGATTGCCGGAGCACTAAATCCCCAGTGGGTAATTAGCAGCGGGCCGTCACTTTCGAGTTTGGTACCCAGAATTTTCACATCGGTGTTCTGGGCAACAACTCCTGCGAGTTCGTTAATTCTAAAATCCTTACAGTTGAAAGTAAAAAGTGAAGGCACCGGCTCCACGACTTTGTGTCCGAGTTTTTCCAGCATTTTCCAAACCTGGTTGCTACTACCAGTAGTCATCACGACAACATCGGCTGCAATTTCAGCTCTCCCTGAAGTGGTCACTTTCCAGCCAGTCTCCTCCTTTGAAATATTGGTAATCCCTTCTTTAAAATGGACTTGAACATCTGCCTGTCTGGCACTTTCCCTAAGGCAGTGAATGATCGATTCGGAAGAGTTAGAAACTGGAAAAACGCGATTATCGTCTTCGATTTTCAGCTCCACACCACGATCTTCATACCACCCCATGGTGTCGCCAGGCTGAAATTTATGGAATGGCCCGAGAAGCTCAGTTCCTCCACGTGGGTAGTGCTCGGCAAGCTCTTTAGGATCAAAACAAGCGTGGGTAACGTTGCATCGGCCGCCACCAGAGACTTTCACTTTTCCCAGAACGGAAGAGGACTTTTCGTAGATATGAATTTGAGCTTGGGGATTTTTCTCAGCCACGTTTACTGCCGTGAAAAATCCTGCTGCACCACCTCCTGCTATTACAATTTTCATGAAGTGCTAAAATACCAAAAAGCCCTCTTCAGGTTAGGGAGAAGAGGGCTTTTGGCTTAAACTGAAAAACTAAAAACTATTTTTAAACTATTCTAGTTGATTTTGAATTGTCCCCAAAATCATAACTCAAATAACTTAAATCTATGTGTTACAGGTACACTACCTAAATAGTCGTCTCAAATGTAGCATTTTTTCCATACTGTGCAAAAAAGTGTGAAAATTTATCGGCATTTTTTTCGGTTCGGTTTTAGTCAAAAACCTTACCCGGATTCATAACTCCCTGAGGATCAAAAACCTCTTTTATCTTCCTCATCAAATTCATCACAACATCGTCAAACACTATATCCAGGTAAGCTTTCTGAACATAACCGATACCGTGCTCTCCACTGATTGTTCCTCCGAGAGACGCTGTCAATTCGAAAATTTCACGAATGCCTTGCGGAAGCTTTTCTTTCCATTCCTGGTCCGTGAGTTGCCCTTTTATGATATTGATGTGTAGATTTCCGTCCCCAGCGTGTCCATAACAAACGGATTGAAATCCATAGCGCTTTCCGATTTCCTTCACTCCTTTGAGCAGCTTTGCCAACTCAAATCGGGGCACAACTGTGTCCTCCTCTTTGTAGATCGAATTTGACTTCACTGCCTCTCCCACTCTTCTTCGAATAAACCACAATTGCTCCTTTTGTGCTTCGCTTTCAGCCAGCTGTACTTCATTGGCACCGTGAGCTTCCATAATTTCATTGATTTTCTCGCAATCCTGAAAGAGTTGTTCTTCGTCATTCCCATCTACTTCGATCAGGAGGTGAGCAGCTACATCATCTCCTATTTCCAGGCTGGCGTTATCAACATATTTGAGGGTCCAGATAATTGCATCGCGTTCCATAAACTCCATGGCACTCGGTGTAATTCCAGCTTTGAACACCTCTGCAACCGCCTCACAGGCCTTTTCAGCAGAATTGAAGGGAACGAGCATCAGCATGTTTTTTCTTGGAAGCGGAACGAGTTTTAAAACGGCTTTGGTGATCACCCCAAGGGTGCCCTCGCTACCAACCATTAGTTGAGTGAGGTTATAACCAGTAGCATTTTTGAGTGTGTTGGCTCCGGTCCAGATTTTTTCTCCTGTCGGCAGAACCACTTCTAGGTTGAGCACAAAATCTTTGGTCACTCCGTATTTCACAGCGTGGGGACCTCCGGCATTTTCAGCGAGGTTACCACCGATGCTACAGGAACCACGACTGGCCGGATCTGGCGGATAGTACAGAAATTTGTTCGCTACCTCCTCCTGCAGAACTTGCGTAATCACTGCCGGCTCCACAGTTACCTGCATGTTGTCCTCGTCAATTTTCAAAATCTTATCGAACCGTTCCATTGAAAGTCCAACTCCTCCATGCACACTTAACGCTCCACCGCTAAGCCCGGTGAGAGCTCCGATGGGTGTCACCGGGATGTGGTTTTCAGAACAGTACTTCATCAACTTCTGAATATGTTCTACGGACTTTGGCTTAACAAGCAGATCTGGCGCAAACACAAAATCCTCGGTGTAATCACTACCATATTCAATGCGTACTTCCTCTTCCGTGAAGATTGCATCTTCTCCGAGTTCGGACCTGAGAGAGTCGATATGGTTCTGTTCTATCTGGGTGAATTTCTTTTCCTCTGACATAGTTCTATCTCCGTTCAAATAATCCCTTCAAAGGAATTAAAAGTAATTTATATATTCGGGCGGTTCAACACATTTTAAAGATAACACATGAGGTTTACAAAGATTTGGATGCTCGCTTGCATCGCACTTTTTTCTATTGAAGCATTTGCTCAAAAAGAAAAGATAACAAACGAACTTGTTTGGTACAGCCGAGAGTTTTCTCCTGACTTCGTCTCTGGCTTGCGCTCGATGAATGATGGCAAGCACTACACTTCTCTTACCAGTGTGGACGGTGAACGAGCGGTTGTAAAATACGCTTATAAATCAGGAGATGAAGTGGGCACCGTTGTTTCGTCATCTGATATCTTTCCTAAAGGAGACAGACAAATTGAAGATTACAACTTTAGTAAAGATGAGAAACAAATGCTGATAGCTTCTGGAGTAGAGTCGATTTACCGTCATTCCACGAAAGCCAACTACTATTTCCACAACCTCGAAACTGGCACCACTCGCCCGCTTGCCGACAGCGAAAAAGGGAAGCAGCGACTTGCCGAGTTTTCTCCCGATGGAACTAAGGTGGCGTTTGTTCGTGACAACAATCTATTTGTCTACGAACTGGACACAAAGCAAGAGCTTCAAATCACTATCGATGGCGAAATGAATAAAATCATCAACGGTGCTACAGATTGGGTTTACGAGGAGGAATTCGCTATCGACAAAGGATTCTACTGGTCGCCAGAAAGCGATCGAATCGCGTTCTACAAGTTTGACGAAGGCCATGTGAAGGAATTTCAAATGGCACTCTACAACGGACTCTACCCAGAGCAGTACAAGTTCAAATACCCAAAAGCCGGTGAGCGCAACTCGATTGTGAGGATTTACATTCACGACCTCAATGCCGAAACCACAAAATTGGTTGACACGGGCGACAAAGCAGACATCTATTATCCGCGCATCAAGTGGACTGAGAGCAATGACGGACTCGCCATCATGCGATTGAACCGCCACCAAAACCATTTGGAGTTTTTGGTTACCGACCTCAGCAAGGAGCAGCCTTTTGCACTCAAGACTGAAAAATTCTACGATGAAACTTCGGAAACCTACATCGAAATCAACGACAACCTGATTTTTCTGGAAGACGGCAACGGTTTCCTTTGGAACAGCATGCAGGATGGCTACAATCACATCTACCATTTTGGAATGGATGGAATAGTGAAAAAGCAATTGACCAACGGTAAGTGGGATGTCATCGCCTTCGAAGGTTTTGACCACGATGATGAGATCGTTTACTACACATCGGCAGAAGTTTCTCCAATGGAAAAACACCTCTACTCTGTTGACCTAAAAGGAAAAAAGAAAAAGTTGAGTGAAGAAGCTGGTTACAACAGTGCTTCTTTCAGCAAAACCTACGATTACTACATCAATTACCACACCTCTGCGAGCACGCCTTACCACATCACGCTGCACAACAGCAAGGGGAAAGAAATTCGCGTTCTCGAAGACAATGCAAAACTCAAAAGCAGACTCAAAAAATACGACCTCAGCGAAAAGGAATTTTTCACTTTCGAAAACCGCGAAGGCATTTCGCTCAACTGCTGGATGATTAAGCCGCCAAACTTTGATGAAAACAAAGAGTATCCGGTTTACGTGAGCATCTACGGAGGTCCTGGAAGCAACACTGTGAAAGACTCCTGGGGAGGAAGCCTCTACTTCTATCACCAGTTGCTGGCACAAGAAGGCTACATCGTAGTTTCTTGCGATCCGCGAGGAACGATGTACCGCGGACGCGAATTCAACCACGCGACCTACCTGCAACTAGGCAAGCTCGAAACACAGGATTTCATCGACTTTGCAAAATATCTTGGTGAACAAGATTACATCGACTCTGAGCGAATCGGTATTCAGGGCTGGAGCTACGGAGGCTACATGACCTCACTCTGCATGACCAAGGGAGCAGAATACTATAAAATGGGAATTGCCGTGGCTCCTGTTACAAACTGGCGCTACTACGACACGATCTACACGGAGCGTTTTATGCGCACACCACAAGAGAATGCCGATGGCTACGATGACAACTCGCCTATCAATCACGTTGAAAAGCTCGAAGGTGCTTACCTCCTGGTTCACGGATCGGCCGATGACAACGTACACTACCAGAACAGCATGGAAATGATCAACGCTTTGGTGGAAGCCAACAAGGAGTTCGACTTCTTTGTGTATCCCAATAAAAATCACGGTATCTACGGAGGCAAAACCCGCTGGCATCTTTTCAACAAAATGCTCGATTTTACCAAAGCTAATTTGTAGTGAATTCGTTTTCTTATTTTCGTCCCTTTTACCAAACTATAATTAGATAATTCATGAGCCAAGCTAAAGGAGAAGTTTTAGATCAGGAATATCGCAAGCGAGAAACCCTGTGGGGCCACCCAAAAGGACTCTACATTCTGTTCTTTACAGAGCTGTGGGAAAGATTTAGCTACTATGGAATGCGTGCCATTTTGGTGCTGTATCTCATCGCTGAAACGACTGATGATAATCCCGGTTACGGATGGACCGAAACTGAAGCATTAGCGCTTTATGGATGGTACACCATGCTCGTTTACCTCATGTCGATTCCAGGCGGTATTGTCGCTGATAAACTCTGGGGACAAAAGCGAACGGTACTCATCGGTGGGATTCTACTCTGTTTTGGTCACGGAATTTTGGCGGTGGAAGCGCTTTGGGCATTTTACCTCGGACTGACACTAATCGTTTTGGGTGTTGGCGGACTTAAGCCAAACATCTCCACAATGGTCGGTGGACTTTACCCTCCCGGAGATGACCGAAGAGACAAAGGATTCACCATTTTCTATATCGGAATCAACGTTGGCGCCCTGCTCGCTGCACTAGCTGTAGGATATCTTGGTGAGAATTGGGGTTGGCACTACGGTTTTGGACTGGCCGGAATCGGAATGGTTCTCGGGCAGATTGTTTTCATGTGGGGAACGAAATTTCTCAAAGGAATTGGAGAGTCCACAAGTGGCCTCACCAAGGCAGAACAAGCAGCTAAGAAACGCCCACTAACAAAGGTGGAAAAAGATCGTGTGAAGGTGATCGTCATATCCTTCTTGCTGATTATCGTTTTCTGGGGAGCTTTTGAGCAAGCCGGTGGCTTGATGAACATCTACACCAAACAAAAAACAGATCTCTATCTGGCATTCCTTGACTTCACTGTGCCAGCTTCCTGGTTTCAATCTGTAAATGCATTCTTTATCATCACCCTCGGTGTGCCGATTGCCTCTTTTTGGGTATGGTGGAAAAGAAAAGGAAAGGAAGGATCGTCTTTATTTAAAATGGCCATTGGTGTCATCATCATGGGATTAGGTTTTCTCTTTATGACTGGAGCCACACTGCAGTATGAAGCACACGGAGAGTCAGCCATGTACTGGTTGGTGTTGGCCTATCTGCTACACACTGTTGGTGAACTTTGCGCATCACCGGTAGCACTTTCTTTCATCACCAAGTTGGCTCCGCTTAAGTACGCATCCATCATGATGGGAGCTTATTTCGCAGCCACTGGTGTGGGTAACAAGGTTGCCGGTTTGATCGGTGAGTTTTCTCAAGATGCTGGAGAGCTAGAGACTTTCACAGGAATAGCAGTCTTCTGTACAATTATCGGCCTTCTTGTGATAGCACTTCTCAAGCCGCTGAAGAGACTTACTCATGGAGCTGAGGAAGTGAAAGAAGGAAGCCACCACGAAGAGCAAGAGCCTTTCGAGTTGGCTGACGACAAGCAGTTGAGCTAAAAAGATTTATGGGCTATCTTCATTTGGAGATAGCCCTTTTTTATTTTCATAACCATTAACCAAAACTTCTTATCAAGATGAGCATCGCACTGTGGCTTTTAATCATTTCGTGGGCGTTTGTAATCATTTGGATTCCGATCATCATCAAGTCGAATTCAAAAACGCACCCCAAGGCACTTTTCATTTTGTTTTTTGCAGAAATGTGGGAACGCTTTTCCTACTATGGAATGCGGGCACTGCTCACGCTCTACATGGTAAAAGTGCTTTTTGATGAGCTTTCGCAAACCGATGCTGATGCCAGAGCTCTCGGGATCTACGGATCCTACACGGCCATGGTCTATCTCTTCCCGGTGATCGGTGGAATCCTGGCCGATAAAATCCTGGGCTTTCGCAAAGCCATCATTTTTGGTGGTATCCTCATGATGTGTGGGCATTTTGCTCTGGCTCTGGAGGGGATGTATTTTGAGGGTAACCTCAACCTCTTCTTCCTTTCGTTATCTCTTATCATCATTGGTAATGGCTTCTTCAAGCCAAACGTATCCAGCTTCCTGGGTAAGTTCTATTTCATGAACGATCCCCGGAAAGACAGTGCTTTTACCATCTTCTACATGGGAGTAAACATCGGTGCGCTTCTCGCCATCGTTACCTGCGGTTACATCGGAGAGGAGATCAGCTGGCACTACGGATTCGGCCTTGCCGGAATCGGAATGGCACTCGGACTGCTCGTATTTTGGCTTGCCGGTCCTGCAGCCTTTGGAAACAAGGGAATCAACCCGAACGTTTCGGGAGAAGATGAAGACGAGGATATAGATGAAGAGCTGTCGACCGAATCAGCAAAACTGGAATCTGGCCAATTGGACGAAGACGCTGTACCTAAATCGGGACCAGAAGCAAGCAAGCCTTTCGAAAAAATCATGACTCCGAAGCTGAGACAAAGTCAGATTCTGACCGTTGTGGCCACAGTGCTGTTTGTTCCCGTTTGCGCCTACATGCTCGATTTGAGCGAGTTTGTCACCTGGCTGCTCATCATTTCCAGTGTTGGAATTTTGGGAGTGCTGATTTTCATGTCATATCAGCAGGATTCAAAAAAGGCCGGACAACGACTTTGGGTGATTGCAGTGCTGTTTGTCTTCCACGCAGTGTTCTGGGCTTTGTTTGAACAGGCCGGTGGCTCAATTACTCTTTTTACCGACAGAAATGTAGACCGTGAATTGATGGGCTCCGAAGTTCCGGCTTCGATCTTTCAGTTCTTCAATAGCTTTTTCATCATTTTGCTGGCGCCTCTCTTTTCATGGATTTGGATAAAACTGAACCAGGTAAAGAAAGAACCGAGCACTCCAATGAAATTTGTCCTTGGGCTCACGCTTCTAGCACTTGGTTTCGTGGTGATCGTTCTCGGATCCAAATATTTCTCAGAAAGTGGCCTGATGCCAATGGTTTTCATCGTTTTCATGTATCTCTTCCACACCATGGGTGAGCTTTGCCTCTCCCCTGTAGGCTTGTCGATGGTTACCAAACTTTCTCCCGGAAAAGCGGTTGGATTTGTAATGGGAGCCTGGTTCTTGTCCATTGCACTGGCCAACAAAATGGCGGGACTTATTGGAAGTCTTACTGCCGCCCCAGCCGAAGACGGAGAACAGATTTCACTTGTAGAAAGCATGGAGGTGTACACAAGCACGTATCTAACCTGGGGTGTTCTCGTAGTGTTAGGAGCAGCTTTGGTATTGTTGTTGCTCACTCCAACTCTCCGAAAGTGGATGCACGGAATTCATTAAATTTGAAAAAATCGAAAAATATTATGCTCAAGAAAATAGCACTACTTCTCATTTTTGCTCTCCCAATAGTTGCCTTTGCTCAAGATGAAGGTGGAATTAACTGGATGACAATTGAAGAAGCAGTAGAAGCCCAGAAGAAGAATCCAAAGAAAATTATGATTGATGTTTACACCAGCTGGTGTGGTCCGTGCAAAATGATGGACAGAAACACATTCAGCAATCCAGATGTGATCGAATATGTCAATGAAAATTTTTATGCTGTGAAGTTCAATGCTGAATCGCCAGACGATGTGCAGTTTAAAGGAGAAACTTACAGCAACCCGAACTACGACCCCAATAAACGCGGGCGAAACGGAGTGAATCAATTTTCCAGAGCTCTTGGTGTGCGCGCTTATCCAACCCTTGTTTACATGGATGAGGAAGCTAACCTGATCACAGCAGTTTCTGGTTACAGAACACCTCAGCAACTCGAGCTTTATCTCAAGCTTTTCAATTCAGATGCTTACAAGGAAATTAAAACCGAAGAGGATTTGAAAGCTTACCAGGCAGATTTCGAACCAGAATTCGAGCAATAACAAAGCAGATAAAATTCAAACTGAAAGAGGCGAAACATTCGCCTCTTTTTTTTGTTTCAAACTTTCAATAAACACCCGCACGCTGGGTGACTTATGGTGCAAATTAGCTGTAAAATGTTTACTATATTGCGCCCCGATTTACGAACCATAAATTAAGAAAAGGAAATGAGCGAGACCGCGAAGTTTATTTTAGATGGAAAAGAATACGAACTCCCTGTAATTGAAGGGTCTGAGGGAGAAAAAGGAATTGATATTTCAAAACTGCGGTCGCAGACCGGATACATCACGCTCGATTCCGGGTTTAAAAATACTGGTGCTACAAAAAGCGCCATCACTTTTCTCGATGGTGAAAAGGGAATTTTGCGTTACCGCGGATATCCCATCGAGCAGCTCGCTGAAGAGTCAACTTTCCTCGAAGTAGCTTACCTGCTAATTCACGGAGAGCTGCCAAACAAAAAAGAACTGGACTACTTCGAAACAAGCATCACCGAGCACACTCTTGTGCATGAGGATTTGAAGCGCTTTTACGAAGCATTCCCAACTGATGCACACCCAATGGGAATCCTTTCTTCCATGGTGTCATCACTTTCGACTTTCTACCCGGAGTCGCTCAACCCGAACCGCCCTTTCAAAGACATTGAATTGACGATTCATCGCCTGATAGCTAAGATGCCAACCCTGGCAGCTCAGGCATTTAAAAACTCTAAGGGTCATCCGACAATGTTCCCGCAGAACGATTTGTCGTACACGCAGAACTTCCTGCACATGATGTTCGGCCTGCCGACAGAAAAATACGAAGTAGACCCTGTGATTGATGACGCACTCAATAAGCTTCTCATCCTTCACGCAGATCACGAGCAAAACTGCTCAGCATCTACAGTGAGAATTGTCGGCTCATCACAAGCCAACCTTTACTCGAGCATTTCTGCAGGTATTGCAGCACTTTGGGGACCACTCCACGGTGGAGCCAACCAGGCAGTAATCGAGATGCTTCAGATGATCAAAAACGACAACAAAGATCTTCAGAAGTGGGTAGACAAAGCCAAAGACAAAACGGACTCGTTCCGCTTGATGGGCTTCGGACACAGAGTTTACAAAAACTTCGACCCACGTGCCAAGATCATCAAGAAAGCATGTGACGATGTGTTGGACAAACTCGGAATTGACGATCCAGTTTTGGAAATTGCCAAAGAACTTGAAGAAGTAGCGTTGAAAGACGAGTACTTCGTAGAGCGTGGCCTCTATCCAAACGTAGACTTCTACTCTGGAATCATCTACCGCGCACTCGGTATCCCAACTGAGATGTTTACGGTGATGTTTGCAATGGGACGTCTGCCAGGATGGATCGCGCAGTGGAAAGAGATGACAGAAAACGGAGAACCAATTGGTCGTCCGCGTCAGATCTACACCGGAGCCAATGCACGCGATTACAAAGAAATGAGCAAACGATAATTTTTTAGATATAAAATTAAGCCCTTTTGGTACCGCCAAAAGGGCTTTTTAATTTGAATAAGAAAATGGAAAACCAGGCCGTACAACAGGGAGATGTCTCCATCCAAAATGACAATGGAATAGCTACTATCGAATTCTTTCACCCATTGAGCAACAGCCTTCCGGGGAAAGTGCTCGCTAAGCTAGCCGACACTATCACCGAAGCAGGAAAAGACGATGACGTGAAAGTAATTGTCCTAAAAAGCTCGGGCGAAAGAGCATTTTGCGCAGGAGCCAGTTTTGACGAATTGATTTCAATAAAAGACCTCGAAACAGGTAAAAAGTTCTTCATGGGCTTTGCAAATGTGATCAATGCCTGCAGAACTTGTCCGAAGTTGATCATCGGAAGAGTGCAGGGAAAAACTGTTGGTGGCGGAGTTGGACTTGCCAGCGCAGTAGATTACTGCCTCGCCACTGATTACGCAGCCGTCAAGTTGAGCGAACTTGCCATTGGAATTGGACCTTTTGTGGTTGGTCCGGCTGTAGAAAGAAAAATTGGAGTTTCAGGAATGAGCCAGCTAGCTATTAACGCCACTGAATGGCGCTCTGCTCAGTGGGCACACGAAAAAGGACTTTACGCAGAGGTTTTTGAATCGATCGAAGAACTCGATGAAGGTGTAGAAGAACTGGCAGAAAACCTGGCGAAGAGTAATCCTGAAGCGATGAGGCTTCTCAAAGATACTTTCTGGAAAGGCACCAAAGGCTGGGATACTCTTCTCGAAGAAAGAGCTGCCCTGAGCGGTGAACTCGTGCTCTCAGATTTCACTGTGAACGCCATCAACAAGTTTAAGAACAGAAAGAAGTAAGCCAGATCGATTAGTTGTAGTAATCGATTGCATTTTTGAGGGCGTTCTTCTTAGGAAACTCAATGAATACACTACATGCCGCCACGACAATCCCCGTGGCGGTGATAGGTGTAAATTCGCCAGATGCGTCACCAAAAAGTAAACTGGCTCCTGCAATTCCAGCTCCAGCCGCGATCATCCCAATTTGCAGATACCGGAACCGCTTAAACACCTGAAGCTCTTCTCTACTCTTTTCATTTCCCCACAAATCGTATTTCAAATTTCGGTAGTTGACCTTTCTGATGGTATCGTTGTGGACTGAATAAAAATCATACTTGTCACCACTGGCCAATTCTGGGTGATTATTTAGCCGTCTTCCTGTTCTCTGAATCGCCAGATACTTCCCTCCGTAAATCTCCATTTCGATCTCTTCGTAAACTTTCACTTTTCCGTTTTTAATCCGCTTTGCGTAACGCTCAGGATCAGAAGAACGATTGACCGTTCTGAGGTTCACAAAAGTGCCGTGGAAGTTGGTGATGAATTTTACAGAGTCGCTAGTAAAACGCGTTTCATGATCGAGCCTGAAGTAAGGATCGCCTTCAGTTAAGAACTCATAGGTGATGCTGTCAGATTGAAGCGTGTCGCCACTGTAAAGCACAACCTGTTGTTTTTCTTTTGCACCAATTACCAGCTGTGCATTCGATTGAAGTATTGGAATAAGCAGGCCGAAGCCCAAAAGCAGAAGTTTTAATCGCATTCACTCGTTTTTTAGAACACGTAAAGGTTTACGGATTGAAACTAGTGAAAGTTTTTCGATTAGCGAAGAGATCGAATGTAGCGATCGATGGCTGCGCTCACTACATCGGCATTCTCGTGCACCGCCAGATGACCCGCCTTGTCGATCACAATCGGGCTTTTCATCTTTGTTGGAGGAAACAAAAGATCCTTTTCTCCAGCAATTTGAAGGTAGCTCTCAAAAGGCTCTTCCCTTTCCCATTGAAGAATGTGTTTCACCGACCAACGTAGTGATGAAGCATTTGCTTCCTTCAGCATCACATTAAAAATTCGTTTGGTATCGTCTGTGCGGATCTGCATCATGCGCTCGAAAACCAGCCCCAGTCTTTCCACCGACTTTTGGTTGATGAGCTTCCAAATTTTGAGAGGCTTCCCCAGCGCAGTCATTGCTGAAAACTCTTGAACGGTAGCAGGTGAAGAAATGAGAACCAGCGTCTTTGGTTGAACTATTTCGGCCATTTCGCGCGCTACTATCCCGCCCATGGACGTCCCACCGAGTATGGCATTTTCGGGATCTTCCACTTCTTCGAGCATCAACTTTGCATAGTCCTTCAGATCGGCTTCTGCAGGTGGAACTTTCCAGTTGATCAGCTTCAAATCGGCCGTTTCCAACTTCAAATTTTCGTAAAGCCGGGAATCTGCTCCCATTCCGGGAAGAAGATAAATTTTCGGTTTTGCCATTACTCAAAAATCGGACAATAAATAACAGGTCTAACAACGAAAAAACCCTGACGAGCGACTGCTGTCAGGGTTTAATTTCCTGGCGGAGGAAGAGGGATTCGAACCCCCGGTACCTTGCGGTACAATGGTTTTCAAGACCATCGCAATCGACCACTCTGCCATTCCTCCGCGGCAAAAGTACATTAATTTTCCAATTGACAAAAAACGTTTTTGAGAATTTCTGAAATTCCGATTTCCTCAGATGAAGGCCTGTAATTATTAACTTTGTTAAGAATAAAACACTTCTCCATGCGCGTACTTTTACTTTTCATTTTCGCTCTCAGTACTTTAGCAACATCGGCACAAACGCTGCAGGCCTTTTTCGATTACAAGGTCTTTAATATTCCGGGAGAAGGGCCGTATGTGGAAACGCACCTGAAGTTTGACGCCAGTTCGCTGCACTACAAGTCAGTATCGGACAGTACCATCAGAGCAGAAGTGGAAGCCGTGATCATGATCACGCAGGGTGAAGAAATCATCGACTTTGAGAAGAACGTAATCTCAAGTCCGGTTTTTCCACGACAAAGTATTTCTGATTTCATGGACATGCAGCGCTTTCTGATTCCTAATGGAGAATACGCTTTCGAAATCAGCCTCACGGATTTAAACGATCCGGAGAAAGAAACAAAAGAGCTCAAAATTCCTTTCACCATTGAGAATCTCGATGAGGGCATTTTCATCTCGGACATTACCTTTTTGAAAGCATACGGAAAAGCCGAGACGCCAAGTGAGCTCACAAAAAGCGGTTACGACCTGATCCCTTTTATTTCAAATTACCTCTCCTCCGATATTCAGGTATTGCCTTTTTACGCAGAAGTTTACAATGCCGATAAGTACTTCGGTGAAGACAGTCTCTATGTGCTTACTTACTACGTGGAAGAAAAGATGACTCGCAAAAAAGTGGAAGGCATCCAAAAGTTCGTTCGACAGCAAGCATCCAATGTGACTCCAATACTGCACGTCTTTGACATCTCAACTCTGGCCACTGGAGACTACAACCTTGTGGTGGAGATGAGAAACAAGGAAAATGAAACACAGGCAACGAAGAAATTGGCTTTTCAACGTACCAACTTCGACACGAAAATGAATGAGACCGCACTTGCCGACATTTCTGTGGAAGATCAGTTTGTGAGCAAATTCACAGATCGCGACACGCTGCAGCAGCACATCTACAGCTTGTGGCCAATCGCTTCTAAAGGAGAGCAAAACAGCATTCAGGCCAACCTGGAAAATGCCGATCTGAAAATGATGCAGCAGTATTTCTACACGTTTTGGGAAAGACGCGATCCCGACAATCCGGAGGCGGCATGGGAAAAATATATGGAGCAATTGAAACTCGTGGAAGAAGAGTTTGGAACGCGCATTAAACGCGGATATCAAACAGACAGAGGTAGAATTTACCTGCGCTACGGACCTCCGAATACCATGCAACAACGCCACAACGATTTGGATGCTTATCCCTACGAAATCTGGCATTATTACAAGCTCGGTAGGTTTAACAACAGAAGATTTATATTTTGGAACCGCGATTTGGCAACCAACGATTTTGAGATGCTTCACTCAGACGTTCCAGGATATATCAGAAACGACAACTGGACCGACATGATCAGAGCGTCCGATTTCATTTGGCAAGACCGCAATCGCCAGGATCTGAGGAATTCTCAGGAGAAACCTGAACAGTATTATTTGAATCCGAGGTAAAGACAGAAATTGGACAAAAAAGTAGCGGTTGCCATTCTCAACTGGAATGGCCTCGATCATCTCAAAAGTTTTCTTCCCTCAGTCGTTAAGCACAGCACCCAGCACGCTGAAGTGTGGGTGATCGACAATGCATCAGATGATGAATCGGTGGATTATTTAAAAACTAACTTCCCCGAAGTAAAACTTATCCAACTCGACAAAAACCACGGATTTGCCGGTGGCTACAACCGCGGTCTCGAAAAAATCGATGCCGACTATTTTGTGCTCCTCAACTCCGATGTGGAAGTTACTCCGAACTGGATTCCTCCGGTGATCGATTTCATGGAGAGAAGCAATGGCATGAAAGCCTGCCAGCCGAAAATCCTGGATTACAAAAGGAAAGAATGGTTTGAACACGCAGGTGCTGCCGGAGGGTTTATCGACAAGGACGGTTTTGTGTTTTGTGCCGGGCGATTGTTTGCCGATTTCGAAAAAGACAGGGGTCAATACAATACCAATGAAGAAGTTTTTTGGGCTTCCGGTGCCAGCCTGTTTGTGGATGCCAAAGCCTATCGCGAAGTGGGTGGTCTCGACAGTCACTTTTTTGCCCACATGGAAGAAATCGACCTGTGCTGGCGACTGAAAAACCGCGGCTACAAAGTTGGAGCCTGCCGCGAGTCAGCCGTGTATCACCTCGGTGGCGGAACATTGCAAAAGATCAATCCTTTTAAGACTTACCTCAATTTTAGAAACAATCTCTTTCTGATCACCAAAAACGTGTTTACCTCTCCTCTGCCCTACATGCTTTTTAAAAGGATGGTACTTGATGGCATTGCAGCATTTCGCTTTCTGGCCGAGGGCAAACCCAGTTACTTTGTTGCTGTTTTTAAGGCGCACTTTTCATTTTACGGAAATTTGAGTTTGATGCTCAAAAAGCGCAAGGCCGAAAAAAAACACGTGGGATCGATCAACCTCAAAGGGCTTTACAAAAAGAGTATTCTACTCGAATATTTCTTGCGAAAGAAAAAAACCTTCCACGAGCTGGATGAGGAGATGTTTTGGTAACGGCCCAGGGGCAAGCACCATAACACAAACTCCACATGTACTCCGTCCGCGTGCCGCTGAAGCTTTAGCGGAGGCGCAAGCTTTAGCCTAGGAGTAAATCTCAAGGTTGAAAACACATAGGAACAATAGGCTATACAACTGCGGAAAGAGACACATAGGAGGCAACTGGTAACTGGCAACTGGTAACTGGTAACTGGCAACTGGCAACTGGCAACTGGCAACTGGCAACTGGCAACTGGCAACTTAATAAAGATCAAAATCTCGTGTAAAAAACAACGAGCCCACAACTTTATCTTCACTTGCACTCATCCTTACAGGATCCGTCAATTCGAAGACGGTCGTTCTGAACCGTCACGCTGATGAGGTCACCCTGAACTTGATTCAGGGTTGTTTCAGTGTCAGGACCTGTGCAAGAAACCTCAATCGTCCTTAGTCCCCAACATCCCGAGCTTCATCATTTATAATTGATTTTCCTATCTTCAACATCTCTTTATTAACCAAACAATTTTTAAAAAACTATGGGATCTTCAGGCCTTCTAATTATCGGATTAATCATCCTGCTTCTGCTCATTGGGCTTTTCACAGTAAAGCAACAGCAAATCGCCATCGTAGAGCGATTTGGGCGTTTTCACAGCATTCGCAATTCTGGGATTCAAATCCGTATTCCTTTTGTAGATAAAATTGCCGGAAGGCTCAGCCTTCGCATTCAGCAACTCGATGTGCTGGTGGAAACCAAAACCAAAGACGATGTGTTTGTCCGCATCAAAGTTTCGGTGCAATACCTTGTGCTGAAAGACAAGGTTTACGATGCTTTTTATCAGTTAGAAAACCCGCACGGACAAATCACTTCCTATGTGTTTGACGTGGTTCGGGCCGAAGTGCCAAAACTGAAACTGGATGATGTGTTTGAGAAAAAAGACGACATCGCCATTGCGATCAAGAGCGAGCTAGAGGAAGCGATGAACGACTACGGTTATGGAATTATCAAAGCACTGGTGACCGACATCGACCCCGATGAACACGTGAAAGACGCCATGAACAAGATCAACGCTGCAGAAAGGCAGAAAGTAGCAGCAGAATACGAAGGTGAAGCAGAGCGCATCCGTATCGTAGCCAAGGCCACAGCCGAGGCGGAGAGCAAGCGCCTGCAAGGACAGGGAATTGCCGACCAGCGAAGAGAAATAGCCCGCGGACTGGAAGAATCTGTGGAGGTGCTCAACCGCGTGGGAATTAACTCGCAGGAAGCCTCAGCGCTGATTGTAGTAACCCAACACTACGACACGCTACAGGCAGTAAGCGAACACACGCGCAGCAATCTCATCCTCTTGCCCAACAACCCCAGCGAAGCCAGCGACATGCTGACCAAAACCACTACCTCTTTTCTCACTGCCAACATGATGGGCGAAGAACTGAAAAGCCAGGGCAAAGAAGACGACAACAAAAAAGACCAGCCGAAGAAAGACAGAAGAAGCGGCCTGGAAGGAGATGAAGAGTTGAACTGGTAACAATTAAAACTTAGCAAAAGCTTTGAATTTTTCCACAAAATAAAAAGTCCTCTCGACCAAATACAGACGTATAACAAACTAGATGACAATAATTTAAAACAACAACGGATAAGCATATAAAGAACACTTGTTCTTTACACGCACGTTGTAGGTAATGCTAAGAACCATTCAATCAAAAATGAATAGCACCAATTTAAAAGAATTTTTAACCACTAATCTTGAAATTGATGAAAGTGATATTTCGTCAATACTACAAAATTGTAGAACTAAACTGTTTAAGAAAGATGCATACCTCATTCGAAGGGGAGAACTTTGTAAACACACATTTTTTGTAGAAAAGGGATTACTCAGGCAATTCTCCATTGATGAAAAGGGAAAGGAACACATTCTTTCATTTGCCCCTGAAAATTGGTTTGTAACAGATAGGGAAAGTGCTTATTTCAACCAACCTTCTGCCTTTTTTATCCAGGCGCAGGAAGATAGTCAGGTCACTATGATCGATGAGGATCTGATTCAACGGCTCGCTCAGAAAATCCCGAAATTTATAGACTTCAACAATCGCTTACTGCACAACCACATCCGGCATTTGCAAAACAGAATTAACCTTTTACTCTCTGCTGATGCGGAATACAGGTATTTGCAATTTATAGCCATGTATCCCGACATACTCCTAAGAGTCCCGCAAACGATGGTAGCTTCTTATTTGGGTATTACTCCTGAAAGTTTAAGTCGTGTTCGTAAAGAATTGGCCAACAAAAACTTCAAGGGATAGCTTCTTATCATACATCAATGCACCAGCTGTTGATCTGCTGTAATTTTGTTCCATAATCATATAAACAAGGAAGAACTATGGCAAAATCACGAAAATCCGTAGAGTTAGTAGCCAGCCCCAGCGAACCTCATTTTGTGGGTGACGGCTTTCGAGTACATAATTTTATCCCCAGTGGGTACCGGCTCGACATGCAACGCATGAACCCATTCATCATGTTGGATTATAACTCAACTTATCATTTCCCACCTACCGAAACCCCGAAGGGTGTTGGGGTTCATCCTCACAGAGGCTTTGAAACGGTAACCATTGCCTATAAGGGCAGGGTACAGCACCACGATAGCAGTGGCGGTGGCGGTGTGATCGGTGAAGGTGATGTGCAATGGATGACCGCTGCCAGTGGTGTGCTGCACAAAGAATATCACGAAGTGGAATGGAGCAAACAAGGAGGTGATTTCCAAATGGTGCAACTGTGGGTCAATTTACCCAAAAAGGATAAAATGAGCGCTCCTAAATATCAGGCTATCGAGCACGAAAAAATTAAGCGACATGAATTGGAAGGTGGATCAGGAACTATTGAGGTAATAGCGGGAGCATACAAAGACACGAAGGGCGTAGCTTCTACCTTTAGCCCTATACATATGTTCAACGCCAAGCTCAATAAAGGAGGAAAGGCCGATTTTCAACTTCCTGCCAATTACAATACCGCATTACTGGTTTTGGAAGGCAATGTTTTAATCAATGATGATGAAGAAGCCCCTACAGACCACTTGGCTTTAATGGCTAATGACGGAGAAACTTTTGAAATTGAAGCTTCAGACGATGCCATTGTATTGATTTTAAGTGGCGAACCTATCAATGAACCGATAGCCGCACACGGCCCATTTGTGATGAATACCCGTGAAGAACTAATGGAAGCATTCCGTGATTTCAACGAAGGTAAATTTGGTTATTTGGAAGACTAAGAGAGGTGATTGCTCTCCGAATCACATACCATTCCGAAAATTTTGTCCTTATTTTTTGATAGGGCGAAATTTTCGGAATTGCGAATGCTCAATCTTATAAAGTGAAAGAACAAAATAAATCATTATGACTTACTCAAATAAATTGCCGCAACTTATCTATAAAGGGAATGAGAACAAGAAAATGACCCTGCACTTGTTTCTACAGATTATAGGGAAAATTCGGTTAGAACTGATGCCTCGTAAAAATCATTGGTGGTACGTCACAGAGTATATTTCCCCAAAAGGGCTGACAACTGGTCCAATACCTTATAATGAGGGATTAGATAATTTTGAAATCACGCTAAATGTACACCAGCAGCAACTGGATCTAACAACCAGCCAGGGTGAGTCATCCAGTTTTTCATTGGCAGACAATATAACTGTTTCCGACTTTTACCATCAATTACAGGCTATGCTCAAGCAACATAATATTTCGGTTAGCATTCAGGACAAGCCTTTTGATTTGGATATCGAGCAAGCCTTTGGTGAAATTACAGACTATCACCATTATGATAAAGCGTATATCAAGGACCTTTGGCGCATTCTGGTTTGGGTAGATGGAGTTTTTACGGAATTTGGTGGGCGCTTTTATGGCAAAACTTGTCCTGTTCATCTTTACTGGCATTCGATGGATCTGGCAGTAACACGCTTTTCAGGTAGAAAAGCGCCCGAAATGAGCAAAGACGCACGATTATCAGACAAGGATGCCTATTCACACGAGTGTATCAGCTTTGGTTTTTGGGCAGGAGATGAAAATATGCCCGAACCCGCATTTTATTCCTACACTTATCCATCACCCCAGGGGTTAGATCAGGAAACTTTAAAGCCTTCGGCAGCAGAATGGGTGGAGAGCAATGGCAGCCCTATGGCTATACTTACCTATAATAAGCTACTGGAAACGGATGATCCACGCGCAGCATTGCTTGAATTCCTGGAATCTACCTACACGGCAGGGGCTACAAAAGCCGGTTGGGATATAGAGAAATTTAGGGTTCCGGAACTAAAAAATATTTGATATATATGAAAACAGGAAGACTGGAAGCTTTCAGCGATGGTGTATTGGCTATTATCATTACCATCATGGTACTTGAAATGAAAGTGCCGGAGGGTTCAGGTTTTGAAGCTTTAAAACCTGTCCTTCCGGAATTTCTCGCCTATGTTTTGAGCTTTATTTATCTGGGGATATACTGGAACAATCATCACCATTTGTGGCAAGCTGTGAACGAAGTAAACGGGAAAATACTGTGGGCTAATCTCAATTTGCTGTTTTGGCTCTCACTCTTCCCTTTCGTTACGGGCTGGATGGGCGAAAACCATTTTGAAACCCAACCCATCGCGCTTTATGGGGCCGTACTATTTATGGCTGCATTAGCATTTAAGATATTGATCTATTTTATCATTAAACATGAGGGCATAGATTCAAATGTAGGAAAGACCTACAGCCAAGATAAGCGACTTATAATTTCTATTTTATTGTACCTGACTGGCGTTGTTCTATCATTTATAAACCCCATAATCAGCCTTATAATATATACTGGAGTAGCATTAATTTGGATAAAGCCAGACCCAAAAATTGAAAATACATTAAAAGATTAATTCAGAAGTAGTTATAAAACAACATAAGCGAATGTAATAAAAGATCACTACCTACAACATCATATAAGCGTAATGCGGGCTGAACAACTAAAATTGAGTGCTTTTTTCCTTAAAAGCTTTAGGGTGGGTGGAAAGTTGATTGCTACAAAACCCCGTACTACGCTTATATTTGACCGTTGTGCACAAGCTAAAAATGAAACCGTTTGATAACATAAAAGGGAAAAGGATAGTCAAGATTCAAAGAATCGACAGCCAAGCGGATTATGAATTTTATTCACCCTATGCTTTGGTGTTGACATTAGAACAATTAAACGAGAAACTCATACTGACCGCAACGAATGACGGAACTTCAACTGACATCAGGCTTTCAAACGACCATGACATCGAAGGCGATTTTGGACTTGAGTTTAATGAGAGCATCTTAAATGACTTGAAACCTGATGATGAGCTAAATCAGTTTGAATATCAAAAGATTAAAGAACTGAGGGTTGCCGAATTTAATGAGCCTGAACTACAAGGAAACGGATTTATCATCAAACAGAGGAACATCGCTGGAATTGAACTTAAAGCCGAGAAGAATAAACTATTGTTCTGGAACAATCACGGTGGCTGGGTTGACATTGACGATGATGTCGATGAACTTCCAAATCCTGACAGATGGAATTGGAAATAAAAAATTAAAAAGCCTGGGCACAACAACACATCCTCCTATGTAAAGCCCTCAACTCACTCTAAAAGTAACAAATGATATTTTTCTATACTCCTCTCGCTTTATCGTTGTAGGTGTTGGCCTGTAGGACTGTAGTAAACTTCACCTGGTCCCTCAAACATCTCTGCTACTGGTGTCCTTGACTTTCATATATTTAGCTTTGTTCAACTTAAATTTAGCCCAGGTCAACGTTTATACATTGATGGTTTACGCAAAACCCTTCGGGTTTCTGCGCATGGACAGAACCGATAGTTAACAGCATTCACACACACGTTTTTGAATGAAAAACCTAAATTACCTATTCCTACTTTTGTCCTTAATTGCCGAAATATTTGGAACAATAGGAGGATTTGGTTCATCAGTATTTTTTGTTCCAATTGCAAATTTTTATTTCGACTTCGAGTCAGTTCTGGGTCTGACAGCGATTTATCACCTCTCTAGTAATTTGAGCAAGATCGTTTTGTTCAAAAAGGGAATTGACAGGAGATTACTGCTAAACATTGGTATTCCATCAGTAATATTTGTCATAATTGGTGGGCTGGCAACCAAGATATTTAATAAGTCATACCTTGAATTATTTCTAGGAGTATTTCTCGTCATTTTGGCACTCCTGTTTCTAATAAAAAAACAACTGGTGATCAACCCCAATAAGCGAAACGCTATAATCGGTGGTAGTTTGTCGGGATTTTCAGCAGGACTTTTGGGGACAGGTGGAGCGATACGAGGACTAACTATGGCCGCTTTCAATTTAGAAAAAACGGTATTTATAGCAACATCTGCATTCATTGATTTCCTGATAGATTTTTCAAGAACATTTGTATACTACTACAATGGATACATTCATAAGCACGACTTAATTTACGTACCATTCTTAATAGTTATTGGAATTGTAGGAACATCAATTGGTAAAAAAATTCTTAACTACATTCCCCAAGATAGGTTTAAGCAAATTTCTCTCGGGCTTATATTAATCATTGGATTAATAACTTTAGTAAATATCTTATTGAATAAATAGGAAATAGAAATGGAAGAGAAATTGAATAAAAACTTTGCTGAATACAAAAAGCAAATGGAATTGGGGCATGTTCCGAAAGCTTACAGGGGACTAATGGAATTTATGATGAGTTTGAGAACTCATTTCAAGTCCGTTGTTGAGAATTATACTGTTGGAAGTTTTTACCAGGGCTATATGGATATGACATATTTTCCAGTTTCCACAAATTCACTAATCCAAAAGAAACTGAAACTCGCAATAGTTTTTGACCATTCAAAAACGCAATTTGAAATTTGGTTATCAGGTCAAAATAGACAAGTTCAACATGAATACCTGAACATAATTGAGCAATCTGAATTGAAGAAAGGTTTTCTTCTTACCAAAAATCCAGACTCCATTATTGAATCAATTATTACGGGAGATCCCGATTTTAGCGATTTAGACAAATTGACGACCGAAATTGAAAATGCAGTTGAGCAATTCATAAAGGACGTAACAGAATTAATTTGAGGAGTTTTCGGTAAGAAAGAAACAGAGCAAAAAAACGAACGCCTGACAAGGTCTCCTATGTGAAGCCCTCGGCTCGGTCTAAAAGTGGTAAACAATATTTATCTATACTCTTTTACGCTGTTGGGTTATAGCCAATATTGAAAGGGCTCTAAACACTACTTTTTCAAGCATCATTGCCTTTCATATCTTTAGCTTTTTTTTAACGAAAAGTCAGTCAAGAGCAACGCTTTAACCAAAGCCAAATAATAGTGGTCAATCAAAACGAATGGATATAATCTCCCATACTTTAACCGGTGTTGCAGTCGGAACTGTTTTGGCAACGTTTTCCAACGGCTCAATGAAAGAGAAAGGCTCAATCCTATTAGCAGGAGCATCTGGAGGTGCACTACCCGATTTTGACGCTATATCCTTGTGGTCCAATTTTGATTCCACCATCGGTACTCTCTTCGATCTGGAGCATTCAGGTAAACAAATTTATTTCGGCAAATTCTGGTATTCGCATCACGCAGCCTTGCATTCGATTTTGGCACCCATCGTCTTGATTTTTTTATCAATTGTTGCAGGAGCTGTTTTCAGGAGAAACTTCAAATTATCCAAAGTGAAAGCGAATGTGTTTAAAAGAAAGTATTCCCTCTTTGCATTCTTTCTGGGATATGTATTTCACTTATTGGAAGATATGCCGACACCTTCAAGCGTATGGGGAGGAGTAAATCTATTTTTTCCTGACTCCACCTATGTGGGCGGATTTGGCAAAATCTGGTGGTGGAACAATTACGATTTAGTTCTAATCATTCTAAGTGTAATTATTCTCAACCTCCTAATAAATCTGATCCCGAAGATCTCCCATAAATTGAGAACAATTGGGAGTATTGGTGTCTTCACTCTCGGTCTAATCTTCTTTTTGTTCCAGGTCAACACCCGGCCAACAGATTTCAACTACTCAGGACATACCGCGAATTACAGTCAGCTCGAAGCAGAATCAAAACTTATTCAGAAGGAAATCCTGGGCGAAAGACTTTTTAAAATTATGACAGAAATCGATAACAGAATCCCTCTCAATTTCTGAAAGAGACAAACTAGCTGGCTAACTTGCAGACAGGAGAATGAAACAGAACAGCTTCACGATGAAAATCTCTTATCTTAGGAAATTCAACAAGGCTGACTAACTTTAGCCAGTCCGTAATCAAACAACTCGAAAACGGAATCAAATTGAAATCAGTCTTTATTTTTTTGTTGTCATTAATTATCTCAATTGGCTTGTCAGCCCAAACCAAAGAAGAGGTTGTCAAAGACTTGAAGAAAATATCCAGTACACAGGAAGCCGAAATTTACTCTGAAAATCATCCAACCTGGCTGGCACACATTTACAACATATCCAAGAGTGATTCATTGAGGTATTCAAAGGTTCTTGACATGGAAATTGGCGAAGTCTTCCTATACCATGACAATCATCGAGATATGGATTTTGCCGGGAAAGTATTAAGTCGAAATCGTGAAACAGTCTTTGACATCCAATACATATACCTGGATGGTCACAAGTTGGACTCTGCGAGCATCGATTCGATTCGTACCGAGATCATCAAGAAATTCAAATCGGGCACCTCGTTCGACTCCCTTGTTCGTGAATATAGTATCATGCGTGACAAGCACAATGGAAAACTACTGGAAGTTAGACCAAACATGCTCGTTGAGGATTTTGACCAGGCTTGCAGAGAACATGAAACTGGTGACGTTTTCACAATTGACATCCCAGAAAACAACTGGTACCATGTAGTTCTTATTTTAAGGAAAGAGTATGAGATTATAATCACAAAATTTTTAAGCGTAAAGTATACTCCACTTTAAGGCTGAAACTCCCCACAGTTCCAATTGACTCAGAGTAATCAAACCTGAAAATTTGCCAACCCAACTATCAAACATAATCTCAATCTCCAGAGGACCGCAATTTAGAGGAGGAAAATCAGCACCGCTGTTTATCGTTTTCATGATACTATTGGTAATCATCTTAGCATTTGCCTTTGTCGTGAATTTCTTTGTCCTCCCTGTACTCTCACCTTTTCTTGCGGTTTTCATTTTGTTTATCATCGACATTCAAGGCATTCAAATTGACAGAAAGCAAAACAAAATCAGAAACTACAAACTGCGACTGTGGGGGAAAACAGGAGAATGGATCGACTTTGACACCCTTGATCGCATTGTGCTGGATTTGGAATCTTACCAGATTAAAGTCGTGTCGTTCTATCAGAGAGGGCGAAACACAGAAAATCACCGCAGGTTTATGGTGAGCCTGGAAAGTGAAAAAGACAGCAGTGCAAACTTTTTGGTTTATGAAAGCCCGAATTACAATGACTCAAAAAGCTTTGCCCTCAAGTTCTCTGAGAAATTAGATCTTCCACTTGACGATCGGTTTAGCCAAAGGCTGCGAGAAAGCAGAAGGCGAAGAAAAAGATAGACTTCAAGTGATATACCTTTGTAGTTCTTCAAGTAAGCTTAATGAATCAGACCTCTCGATTTCTTTAATTTTGATCCCGATGAAAAGACTTATCTCTCACAGATCTACAAGTGATTTTTCACTTCGCGCCTTGTTTAAGTCCGCACTGGCTCTAGCTTTCGTGACTTTAACCTACTCTACTTTTGCCCAGCAGAAATACGAAAAAGAAGTGCGAATCGAAGAAAGTGAAGTGCCCGAAGATGCACTGGAGCTTGTCAACTCCATGAAGATCTCCTCGAAGATTAAGTGGTACAAGGAGTACGGGTTAGATCGTACTTCTTTTGAAGCGAAAACCAAATTCAAGGGCGAGCGCCTGAGCATTGAGTTTTCTGAAGACGGCACTTTCGAGGACCTGGAAATCCAAAAGGAAATGAACCTCGTTGAGGCCGAAGCCCTCGAAGAAATCGAAGAATTTTTGGAAGAGGAATTAGAAAAGTACTCCGTCAAAAAAATCCAGTTTCAGTATCTGGGTGAGACGGATGACGTTCTGGAGTTCTTTCTCCAAGAGGAAACGGACGATGTGGAGTTGAACTACGAGATCGTGCTCTCCACTAAGGTTGATGGTTCGTTCATCATGTTTGAGTATTTGTTTGATGAAGAAGGTGATTTTATCCGCAAGTCGAAAATTATCCTGAAAATGTCGGACAACATCGAGTACTAATTTGAAGAAAGTAGCGCCTTGAAGATTCATCGATTTCTCTTTCTGTTTTCCTTGCTCCTTCCCTTTTTGGCTCAATCGCAGAGCAGCGATCAGGCGGGCATCTTGCCATCGATCAACATCAACAAAAAGCTGCCGAAAGACTGGTCGGTCAACTTCAAAACCGAATCCAGGCAGTCGCTTTTTCAGGAAGAGTTTAATTACGACTATCTGCTTACGGACATCTCACTTGCCGGGGCTAAGAAAATTGGGATCAACACTACCGTTGCTGCAGGTTACCTCTTGCGAGTAACGGATAGTGGCATCGTAAACAGGACCATTCAGCAGCTGAGCTCCGTAAAACGCTATCCGGCTTTTCGAGTGGCTCACAGAATTTCGACTGATCAGACTTTCGAAGAAAACGATGACACCGAGTTTCGTTTTCGTTATCGGGCTTCTGCAGAAATTCCGCTCAACGGGGAGTCTCTGGATCCAGGGGAATATTTCCTAAAAATCAACAACGAATACCTCAACTCTTTTCAGGGAAATGACTACGACCTCGAGATAAGAGGCGTTGGACTCCTCGGTTTTGCTGTGTCCGCCAAAAGCAAGCTTGAATGCGGTCTGGACTACAGGTTGGATTCATTTCTCAACTCTGCCCCCCGGCATCGCTACTGGCTCAGCCTCAATTTCTATCAGTCGATTTAGAAAAGGTTAGTCCACTCCTGACACACGGTTGTCACTGTCCACTCTTATACTTGCGGTGTTAAAATTTATATTTATGACATTTCATATCCAAACAGATCCAAAAGTCAATAAAGTGTTTTCAAATTACCCTGACTTTGTGCGCGAGCAAATGTCATTTTTGAAAGATCTAATTATAAGTACAGCTCGAGAAACAAAGGGTGTTGAGGAGTTGGAGATCACTTTGAAATGGGGCGAACCGAGTTTTGTCACGAAGCATGGCAGCACTCTTCGGATGGATTGGAAAGAAAAATCACCTGACCACTACTTTTTGTTTTTTCAATGCAACAGCCGGCTGGTTGACACTTTTAGATTGGTTTTCGATGACTCACTTCAGTTTGAAGGTAAACGAGCAATTGTGTTGCACCTGGACCAAAAGCTGCCGGTAGAAGAGTTGAGGCAGTGCATCAAAGCAGCGTTGACCTACCATCAGGTCAAACACCTTCAGACGCTGGGTATTTGAAGGACACCTTCTGGAGGACATCACACAGCTAAGCATCTGAAAATTTCTCAGGTTCAACAAACTAACTTCGAGATGAAAGCGTTTCGGTGACAGATTCATACCACCTTCAACCAAAACCACAATGAAAAACTTCAAAAGTTTTCTACTCGAAATTCCAGAGTTCCTTTTGATCGGGGCTGTCATTTTTTACTGGATGTCCACTGCCGTTGTGTTCAATTTTATAGCCATTGTATTGCTGTTGATCCTGGCATTACAAATCATTTTTAAGTTCCGAATTCTCGGTTTGATCATCCCTGGCGTTTTGATTTTGGCCAGTCTCTACATGCTGATGGCCATGGCCTCTGAGTTGCGGGAGTTCCCGGAATTCAATGCCGATGCGCAGAACCTGCTTTTCGTTGGCCTCTCCTACTTTCTCGGAACTATTGCTGTTTCGGGGCTAATGATTTATAAATATGTGAAGTTGATCGATCGGAAGGAGAATCCACTTAGGACAGACTATTAGTAACTATTGAAATTGAATTCACGTCAGTTCAACTAGGTCCTTGGAGCCTATAGCTTTATCGATCCTCAGAGCCCGATTATCGGCCACTGAGGATTTTTGAGCTTCCAAGATTTCGTTAATTTTACTCTCGTTATTTCTAATGGGGAGTGAACCAAATTGGATTCGATGGAGTCAATGAAAGTACACAACACCTCAATCAGATGATCCCTATCCACGATTTTGTTTCGAAAGACATTCAGTCAATCAGGGTGGTAAAGCTCGATGCACTGACGCATTACGATACGACAGAACCACATCGACACAATTACTTTGAAATTTTCATTTTTGATAAAGGTAAAGGTACTCACGATATCGACTTTCAATCTTTTCCTATTGATTCAGCTAGCCTGCACATTGTGGCTCCTGGACAGGTGCACCAGGTAAAACGCGAGCTCGACACCAATGGCTTTGTTATATTATTTGATTTCTCAGCTATTGAACGCAACACCGCAGCTTCCGACTTTTTGTACGACCACCTTTGTTTTGATGTGAATGAGTTGCATCCGATTTACAAATTTCAAGGCGATTCTGCTGCAGATATAATTCGCACAGCCAACACGCTTTGGCAAGATTATAACTCAGATAACAACCTGCGCGAAGAGTTTCTCAAAAATCATTTGAACCTGCTGTGCATTTCGTGTTTGAGAAAAATTCATGAAAAGAAGCCGAAAAGCTCTCTCCCAAATGAAACTTACCGCGAATTCCGGAGACTTTTAAGAAGTAATTTCAAGGTCATAAAAAAAGTAAACGAATACGCATCTGCGCTGAACATTTCTGAAAAGAAGCTCAATGATATTGTAAGTTCCAGAACGGGCCTTACTTGCAGTAACCTCATCTATAAGCAAATCACGCTGGAAGCTAAGCGACTTTTAAATTCAGAATTGTCAGCAAAAGAGGTAGCCTATGAACTTAATTTTGAGGACCCTTCTCACTTTAGCAAATTTTTCAAAAGCCAAACGGGAAGCAGCCCATCAGAATACCAAAATATACAAGGATAGATCGTAATTGTACATTTTCTTGCTGAAAGTATCAGCCTACCTTTGCGTAAAAAAGGACTATGAAACTTCTGCTTACCATTTTGACTCTTTTAATTTCATTTGGCCTCTCGGCTCAATCCCTATGTTTCTACAATCCAAATGAGGGGGCTATTTATCATAATGGTTCATCGGGTGCCATATATGATGTAACATATGGGGATTTTAATTCTGATGACCATGTGGATATTGTTACTGCCAACAGTGAAGCAGCCAATATTTCCTTTATTCCGGGCTACGGAGACGGATCATTAGGTAGTGCCGATACGATAAGTTTGTCAGGCATATTATTCTGTATAGCCTCTGCAGACCTGGATGGAGATGGTCAACTGGATATTGTTACCGCAAACAACACAACCGCCTTTGTGCTATTAGGAAATGGAGATGGCACGTTTCAACCAGCCGACTCCTATGAAGCTGGAGGTAGCCCGTCCAGGGTATACTGTAAAGACATTAACAACGACAATATTCCTGATATTGTAGAAGCATGTGGAGATGGAATTTTTGTTTTACTGGGATCAGGAGATGGTTCTTTTGCGCCCGCAACAGGTTATTTATCAGGATTGGCAGCTAATGATGTAGCCATTGCCGATTTTGATAATGATTCAGTACTGGACATTGTTTCCACAACGCACTTAACCCTTACCAATTCCGAATTATCGTTTTTGAAAGGTAACGGAGACGGAACCTTCGCCCCATCGTCTTCTATCTTATCAATCACATATCCTGATAACTTCATCGCAGGCATTACTTCCATGGATATTGATGGTGATGGTCATGCAGATTTAATGGTAGCCAATAGCGGCAATTCAATCAAAAGAGTAGAAATCTATTTCGGTAATGGAAATGGAACTTTCGGTGACCCGGTTTTTTATTCAACACACAGCAGGCCATTTTATATATATCTTACGGATGCTGACAATGATTTAATTGAAGACATTGTAGTAGAGGAAGGGAATGGTTTCACAGTACTTACAGGAAATAGCGATGGCACCTTTGATCCTTATGAACATTTTCCGTCAGTGAGTACTCCAAACTCTCTTGCGATAGAAGATTTTAATGAAGACGGACAAATGGATATTATTAGTCCCTCTGCATATTTTGGCTCACCGCTGATTGCCGTAAATCTAAATTGCAGCGAAACCACAGGAGTTGACAGCCATTTTCAAGACGAAAATGAGTCAGTGACCATTTTTCCCAATCCTTTTAGTACGCATACCAACATTGAATTTTCGAACTCCATAAATGATGGTGAAGTAGAATTATACATCTATGATGTTGAAGGAAGAAAGGCTAGAGTGTTAAAGCATTTTTCGGGACGAAAAGTTGAACTGAGTCGGGATAACTTGCCAGGTGGAATTTACTTTATACAATTAATGCAAAACAATAAAACCATTGCAACAGAAAAGTTAATTATAATGGACTGAAAAAGTACTAGAAGACATTGATTATTAATACCTTTCTACTTATTCAAGAACCGCACGAATAATTCTAGTGGAAGGGAATTAAAATCGACAAAAAAGCTTCGGATTTTTTTTATAAAGCCACCTGTGGTTCGATGTACAGGAGTTGAATTCGGTTTACAAATTTCTCAAAAATCATTTCAACTTGTTGTGCATTTCGGGCGTGCAAGATTCGTGGAAAGAAACCAAATTGGTAGCGGACGATTAGAACTCCTAAAAGTACTAGTATAGATCGCAATTGTACATTTTGCGTGAAGCTGATTCAAGCTACATTTGAATCAAAACATTAGTTATGAAATTGCTTATCACCACATTATCGCTAATCATCTCAATCTATTCAATTGCACAAGATCCTTGGATAGAAATTCCAACCAACACGACCAAACAACTGAACACGATTTCATTTGGCAGCTCTTCCGTGGGCTATATCGGTGGCAATGACAGCCTACTTCTCAAAACCACAGATGGCGGTCAAACCTGGTCTGAGATAAACTTCAGCGGTGTTGACTTGTCAATTTCTTCATCGAGCATCACCAACCTCCAATTTATTGATGAGCAGGTAGGCTTCATGATTACAGGACCTAATAATGGCTTCTACAAAACAGAAGATGGCGGACTCACCTGGAGTCAACAAACTTTTGCCGGTAACATGTGTTTCAGTCAAGGTCTATTTTTCTGGAATGAAAACAACGGCATTGTCGGTGGATCAGGTTGCTTCCAGGGAGAGCACATCGAGGTGTACAACGGTGGTGAGTTCACTGTTGCCAACATAAGCACTCCTTCTTGGCTTGCGGAGGATTTGGTCATCGACATCGATTTTTTTGATCAGAACTTCGGCCTTGCCGTTAGTCCAAGCCGATTTTTGAGAACTAGTGATGGCGGCCAAAACTGGGACACTATCCCATCAATTACCACTAATCAGCTCACCTCCATCGAAGTGGTAAACGATACATTAGCATATGCCGGATACATTGATGATCAAAGCTCTGGGTTTGGACTGCTCGTAACCCACGATGGTGGACTCACCTGGGGAACGGTATCTCAAATGGCAACATTTGCCTATCCTGATTATAATGACGTCCACGAAACCTCGAATGGTTATTTAATCGCAGTAGGAAAAACGGATTTTGGAAATCAGGGAATGATCTTCGATAACTCTGGTGAGGGCTGGTGGTTTGAGTACACAGACCAATCTTTAAATGCAATCGACAGCTATGGCGACAGCACTGTTTTTGCAGTAGGTGACAGCGGACTTGTAGTAACAAATGCCGATTTCGGAATCAATGTCAATGAAATCCAGTTTGAAGAACTACAATTAACTGTTTATCCGAATCCGGCAAGCATCACACTCACGATTGAATTCGAATCTACAGAAAAAGGAAAATACGAGTTAATTGACCTTACTGGAAGAACCATCTCTAGTGGCCGAGTGAAAAATGAATCTGAAACTATCGAGCTATCTGAACTCCCAAACGGAACCTACATTCTTCGTGTAAAAGCCGGAGAAAGACTTTCGACTCAGAAAGTGATCGTTCAGAAATAGAAAGTCGTAGCCCACTTCTTTTTAGAGCCCTTTTGGTGAGAGTCGGAGGGGCGTTTCTTTTTGTCTACATCTGGTCCTTTAAATTTTCATTTTCTTTGTCGGAAACTTAACCTCACTATCATCGTGGAAGAACAAATTTTAGATCAGCAGCAATCGGCAAATGAAACCGCTAACAGAAAAGAATTACTTCCTATTTGGATTAAAGTTTTCAGTTGGATTTTTCTCGTACTTGGTGCATTTGTGCCGGTAGCAGTAGTTTTCGGCATTCTCGGTTATTCTTTTAGCCTCTCCATTTATGGACTTGAAACAATATCACCCTTCTCTTTAGATGGATTGATGATCATGGCCTTGATGAGCTTCAAAGCTTTTGTAGCATTGGGACTGATTACAAAAAAAGACTGGGCTGTGAACCTGGCTCTGATTGATGGCGCTGTCGGAATTTTATTCTGTGGATTTATGATGCTGGTTTATCCATTTTTACTGAACAATGGTTTAAGTTTTAATATAAGACTCGAGTTAGTCGCCCTTATCCCTTACTTCATCAAAATGAAATCCATAAGAAAGAAGTGGCAAGAAGCTTAAAACACAGCATTATTTGAGTAAACTCTTATCTTTATACTCAAACCCTTAACTACCACTCTCTTTCATGACTCAAATTGAGAAGCTCCAGAGATTAGACAATTCCAGACTTGTCGATGTTGTGAGAAACTACCGTCAATATGGATACGATGAAGATTTACGAATGGCAGCTCTCAAACTATTGGAAGAGCGCGGTATTCCACAGTCAGAACTTGAAATTACAGGAAAGCTTGAAAATCGAACATACGATGATGCTGAGTTTCACTTCGAATCTTTCAAACAAAACTCAAAAAAAGCATTTGTCTGCTACCTGCTCTTTTTCTTATTCCTTGTTCTTCCGCCAATTGCAACAACAGGGACATTGGGTAGTTACTTGATTGTAACATTGGCTACAGTGGCTCTTTTTATTGCTTTTGTCATTTTCCTGATTCGAGCATTTATCAACCAAAGTGATTTTTACAAGGAGCTGGGACAAAACTATGGCTCAGAAGGCGCAATCGTATATTTACTCCTTGGACTTCCTTTGTATTTCTTCATGTACTTTGTTTTTCGCAATCAGATGAAAGAGAAATTAGCGGAAATTCAATAACCAAAAATAAGCCCAATGAAAAAAATAATTACCACTATTGCCTTTAGCTTTCTGGCTCTGATATGCTTTAGTCAGGTTTCTAACAATACAGTGATGGTGAGGGTTGTGGAAACATGGAGAGCAGTGAGTGCAGGTACTTTTCAGAGAATTGATTCAGAAATCGTTATCTCCTTTCCTAATGGTGAGAATGAAGTTGTGGAACTGGATAGAGAAGCCATCAAGAACTTCCATTCAAACACCAAAAAAATCCATGAAACATTAGACCCGTTCTTTTCTGACGGGTATGAACTGTTAAGTGAACAAAGTGCAGGTGGTGAATACTGGAGCACTCAAACCTGGATTTTCAGGAAAATCGAAACTAAATGATTTTACACTAAACCATATGGAAAGCACTGAAACATTCTACCCCGGGGTATCTGACAGAGTGAAAGCTGTATTCACTGATAGCTTTATGGTAGTTCTTATGATAATCGCAACTACTCTTTTATTTGAGGCTTTTGAAATTGAGACTGTTAAACCAAGAATCTACGCATTAGTCTTCATTTTCTTCTTGTATGATCCGATCTTCACTTCGCTCTTTGGAGGCACGATCGGCCACATGACCATGAAAATCCGTGTCAAGCGACTCAACAATCAAAACAAAAACATCATCTTCCCTCTTGCCCTGATTCGATTTCTCGTCAAAACACTTTTAGGAATTGTTTCACTCTTAACCGTGTCGGGAAATAAGAAAGCAAGAGCTATTCACGACATGGCTTCAGGCTCTGTAGTGGTTTATAAGGAGTGACACCTGATGAAATGTGAGTTAAACGCGAAGCCTCTGCGCGAGCAATTGCTGGAGAAGTGATTAAAAATCTATTCCATTGTGCTTGGAACCTTGACAGGAGATAAATAATACCTTGCACAAAACACCTAAAGAGACATAGCACTGTGAAAGAAAGAATAATAGAATGCCTCAATCAAATAGAATCTGATAGGAACATAAAAATCCTTCTCGCTTGCGAGACAGGTTCCAGGGCATGGGGCTTTCCGTCACCCGACAGCGACTACGACATCAGAATGGTTTATGTCCATGAACCTGAGTGGTACTTATCTTTGAACGAGAGAAAGGACACAATTGAAATGATGCTCGATGACAACAACCTGGACATATCAGGGTGGGATCTTCGAAAATCACTTCGACTTCTCTGGAAATCCAACCCACCATTTCTGGAAAGAATTCAGTCTCCGATACTTTATAAGTATGATAAACAGTTTTCGAAAGAGGTAAACTCGCTTGCTGATGAATTCTATTCTCCAATTGCGACTCTTCACCACTACTTGAACATTGCAAAAAAGAGCTATGAGGCTGTGGCTGAAAATGACACCTATAAACTCAAAACATTCTTTTATGGTTTGAGAACTGCGTTGGCATGCCAATGGATTTTGGAGAAATCCGAAATTCCACCGATAGAATTTCAGAAAATTCTCGATGGTATTCAGTTAGAATCAAACCTCAAAAAAAAGATCGAAGATCTCATACAGCTTAAGTCCACAAGGAACGAAAGCTACTTCCACTCTGGTGAGAAGGACATTCTAACCCTGATGAAAGAAACTATTGATCGAGCAGATCAGAAAAGAAAAGATCTTTCTGCATCCCAAGGGGACATGAAAGACCTGGACCACTTTTTCAGAAAATGGCTAAAAAAATAAAGATGACTATCGATGATCTGAAGAAGAAGGACCTGATTGTATTGCAGTGTATAAGCGGAAGTAGAGCATACGGTTTGGACACACCTCAATCTGACACCGATATCAAAGGAGTTTTCATACTGCCAGAGAAAGAGTTTTATGGATTGAATAGCATCCGCCAGGTCAGCAATTCCACTAACGATATCACGTACTATGAACTGGGCAGATTTTTTGAGCTCCTGGCAGTCAATAATCCTAATATATTGGAACTGCTGAACACTCCAAAAGATTCAATTCTATTAAAACACCCTCTTCTGACGAGTCTCAATCCCAAGACATTTCTATCTAAACTTTGCAAGGATACGTTCGGGAAATTCGCCTTGTCTCAGATTAAAAAGGCACGTGGGCTGAACAAAAAAATTGTAAACCCTGTCGACAAGGAACGAAAATCTATTTTGGAGTTCTGTTATGTTGACTATTTGAATGGATCCCTTCCACTTAGCAGTTTCCTGGAAATGAAGAATTGGGACCAGAGTGATTGTGGATTAGTAAATATTCCAAACATGAAAAATATCTTTGGACTCTACCACGATCCAAAGGAAAACTATAAGGGCATAATTTCATCTGAGAAATCTAATGAAGTAAGCTTAAGCTCCATTTCGAAATCTGCAAATCAAGAATGTTTACTTTACTTCAACAAAGATGGTTATTCCAGTTACTGCAAAAAGTACCGCGAATATTGGCAATGGGTAAAAGAACGAAATGATGCCCGTTTCGAAACTACTAAGAGTCATGGCAAGAATTATGATTCCAAAAACATGATGCACGTTTTTCGTCTGTTGGAAATGGCTACGGAAATTGCCATTACTGGTGAAATAAACGTGAGACGCCCAAACCGAGATTTTTTGCTAAGTATAAAATCGGGAAGTTTTGAATATGAAGAGTTACTAGACATGGCCGAAGAGAGGAAATTAGAAATGGAAAGAGCTTTTGAATTGTCATCTCTACCGGAAGAACCTGACCAAATTCAAATCAATGAATTACTTTTCCATCTTAGAAAGAACTTCTATAAAAGTTAAAGGCCAATCATGCCAACCTTCATCACCGTAGCCACTTTCAATTTCCCATCCGATATGCACTCTGCCAGAGCACTGCTCGAAACGGAGGGCATTGAGTGTTTTGTGAGAGACGAACTAACTGCTCAGGTGCACAACTTTTACTCGCAGGCCATTGGAGGTGTGAAACTGCAGGTGAAAGAAGCCGATGCAGAGAGAGCCAAAAGGCTTCTCATCCAGGCCGGGTACATCAAAGAAGAAAAACATGAGCTTTCGGGATTTTGGAAGGGAGTTGATAAAATGACCCGAACAATTCCGTGGATCAAAAAATTCGGACTTGAGGTAAGATTCCTTATTGTCATCGCAATTGTGCTTTTAATTATCCCTTTCTCCTACCCGATCTATGCAATTCTAACTGCGGAAGAGAAGCCGTATGTCCCAACTAAAGAATACCTTTTGAATACCAACCTTGGACGGTGGTGCGTAAGCAAGGTGACATTTGAGGATAAGCATTATAAGCCATTTACAACATCCAACATGCCGGCCTTCATTCAAGTTTATGGATCGTGTGAAGAGGAGTTACGCTTTTTAGAAGATGGAACAATAGCTCTACCAGGCTTCGAGTCTGATTTGGCTATTGGCCAATGGACTTTCGAAAATGAGAAATTACACATCAGCAATATCGACACTTTCCATTATGTATATGAAGGTAATTTCGAGGTAACTCGAGGTGATCATAAAATGCAATTAAAGTCTGAAAAGACAACCATTCATTGTTATATAGCCTATTAATTATGACGCATCAGACCCCAACCTGCCCTAACTGCGGTTCTGACAACGTCTCAAAGCCGAGCTACTCGAGAAAAGCTTTTGCCATTTCTTTCTTACTGTTGGGTTTTCCACTTCCATTTTTGAGCAAAGAACGACATTGCTTCGAGTGTGGACTAGATTTTAAAGTGGATCGCTCTGGTCAGCCAAAACAAGAGGAAGCCGACAATTAAGACCAAACTATGTCGTCTCTGCTGTGTTTGTGAAAAACCATGTCAAAGAATCTCGCTAACAGAACACCTCAGCAAGTTTTTGAAGATCACCTGAAGCTGGCCAATGAAGGAAAAGTTGAAGAAGACATCAAAAGAAACTGCGCAGAAGACATTGTGCTGCTTACCAACTGGGGTACTTTTCGCGGTCACAGCGGAGTTCGAGAAGCTGCAAAATTGCTGGATGATCAACTCAATGGAGGCTCCTATAACTACAAGCTAATTCAATGTGAAGACAAGATGTGCTTCCTCACCTGGACGGCCGAATCTGAAACAGTGTCAATTCCCGATGGAGCCGATTCTTTTCTCATCGAGAATGGAAAAATTAAGGTTCAAACGATATACTACTCCGTTCAGGAGAAAAGTTGAAGCCCATTTTTCAGCTTTGAAAACTCGTGAATAACTACCACCTCTTCCTGTCGTTGAACGAGTTTAGAAATTCTAAATTCACTAGTACCAAAATCAGTGAAGTATGAGTTTAAAGTATTCCGACAAGGACACCGAAGAAAAGAAGTGGGAACATCAATCTGCCGATAAGGAAAAAGTCTTCTTGGTGGACATTGACGGCACTGTTTGTGACGACATCCCCAACGAACAGCCCGAGCTTTTTGCCACTGCTAAACCCTATCCCGATGCGCAGCACATCTTGCAAGAATGGAAAGACGCAGGACATCAAATTCACTTTTTCACAGCTCGAAGAGAAGAACACCGCGAGGTCACCGAAGAATGGCTGGCCAGGCACGGATTCGAATACCATTCGCTGGTGATGAATAAACCGCGGATAAAAGACAATCAGGAATACTGCTGGGTAGACAACAAAAAAGTTAGAGCAGTGACTTACCTGGGCAAATTTTCCAGACTCGTTGAAAAAGAGAAAAAGATTCTTGTTTTTGACGAGCCACAAAGTGATTAACCCGGCTGACCTATTTTTTCAAATTTCACAAACTTCCACAAACCGCTACAGCAAAGAGCTGTGGGAGATGGTTTGATTGTTGTTTAATTCCGTCCCGAGCGGGCGAGATGAGGCGACATTCTGAAACCATCCATGAAATACTACATTTCAAACATTACTATTCCACTTATCACAGGAGCAGCAATCTACCTGCTGTTCCGGAATTTGCCTTACTTCAGCTTTGTTGACCTCTCTTCTCCCCTTCTCAATCCACAAATGGTCCCCGACTGGATTCGGTTTCAACTTCCCGACTTTCTCTGGGCATACTCCTTCAGCTTCATTTTTCTGGCCATTTGGAAAGACCAATCAAACCAAACCTTTTGGCTTTTAGCAGCATTTTCATTGAGCATCTCTCTCGAACTGGCACAAATGTCCGGCCGCCTGCCCGGAACATTCGACTGGTTGGATCTTTTGGCCTACGCGCTGGGCTTTCTGATTTCCATTTTCATTGACAAAAAAATCATTCAACATTCAAGAACTCAAAATCCTATACCGTCATGATTAAGCACCTGCTATCCGCACTGGCTCTATCCTTTTTTGCCATTCTTTTTATTTCATCATCCAACGAAAAGCACATTGCAAATCCTGTTTGGGACACTCCGGTAGACATCCAACAGAGTAAGGATATGGGGTTTGTTTATGTCCGCTATGAATATTCCATTTATGAAAACCCGAATATCGATTGGAAACTCGCTCATCAAACGGTCTTGAACAAGTGCAAGGCCTGGGGCTATCCGGGAATGCTCTTCGACAAACAGGGTGAGCGCGAGTGCATGAAAAAAGACAAGAAAGGTAATTGTGTAAGATGGCGCGTCATTCATCGCTGCGAATGTGTTGACGACACTCTCGATGTCAACTTCGCCAAAAACGTAACCAAATTCAATTTGGGATCTGGTGTGGCAGTTGCAGATGGCGGATACGTAGCCACATCATTTTTTGTGGCAGATAGCGCCAAGTCTTTCCGGGTTAAGGGAATCAACGGTTCCTTTGTCCGCTCCTACGAAGCACAGCTGGAATTTGCAGACGAGGAAAACGATATCGCCATTCTGAAAATTACAGACGAAGACTTCGATGGTTTTGGAAGCGAAATCCCCTATCAATTTGCAACCGATTTACAAAAGGTTGGAACTGAGGTTTTCGCTCTGGGATACCCAGGTTTTAAATCATTTTCTCGCGACATGCGTATGAATGAAGGAGTTGTAAACGCACAAACCGGAGCCAATGGAGAGGTGAGACTGTATCAAACTTCGTTGCCCTTTCAGGCACATTTTAGCGGAGGACCGGTTTTCAACAGCAAAGGTGAATTAGTCGGGTTGACCAGCACTCAGTTTACCTTTTATGAAAGGTATTGCCACGCCACCAAATCGAGTTATCTGAAAACATTGGCTGATCTATTGCCGCAGGTCAAAAGATCATCAAAAACGCCAGACCTCTCTTCAATGACACGCTCCGAACAAGTGGAAGCTCTGCGGAACTTCACCTTTATGATTGAAAGGGTTTATTAGTCAAAAGATTAAAAAAAGCCCCGTCCAACTTTCGTTGAAGGGGGCTTTGATATTTAAGAGAGCTGAAAGCTCTTTACTTACTTGTTCACTACTACGCGTTTGGTAACAGTGCTGGTCTCAGTTGAAAGTCGGATCATGTAGAGTCCGCTTTCGAAACCAGAAACGTTGATCTCCTCGTTTGATGGGTTAGCAAACGTTTCAGACATCACAACTTTACCTGTCATGTCCATCACTTCGATGTTCACTTTCTCATCAATTCCAGTGAAGTCGAGGTTTAATACACTGCTCGCAGGGTTTGGATAAACGCCCACTGAGGTAAGGTTATCGAACTCATCAACACCGGTGCAAGGGTCAACCACGATAGTTGTCATTTGCATATCTGTGCAAAGGCTGTCTTCCATCGTTTCGTAGAATACCTCATAAGAACCTACATCGCTCGTGGCAGGGTCAATCTCACCTGTTTCAGGATCGATATCTAGTCCATCACCAGCTGAGAACGTACCACCTGGAAGTCCAGTAATATCTGGAATTATAGATGAGTTGTAAGTACAAATGGTATCTGTTGAGTAAGAGAATGAAGCATCGGCAAGACACTCGCGAACACGGAAGTTGTCAACGACTACATCATTGTCTTCGGTATCATTAACTTCTCCGTCAGTTGCGTAGAACGCGATTCTCACTACGTCACCTTCATAGTCTGCAAGGCTGTAAACAAAAGTCTCACCTCCAGCGGGAGTAACATAGGTTGAATCAAAAGTACCGAGCACATCCCAGCTGGTGTCATCACCAGTTGAGATCAAAACCTGAACCTCATCATCAGAGCCGAGCTGACTTGGTGTAGTCGAAAGCCATTCGTAAACAGCGAAATCAAATTCCAACTGGTAGTTGGCACTTCCGGCAAGGTCGAGTTCTGGTGAAATCAACCACTCTTTATCATCATTAAAGTACAAATTGATAACTGCCGCTCCATCTCCATCAGACCAATCTGACTCTCCGAATTCTTCTGGTCCGGTAGAAGCATCACCATTGTCGGCTTCTTGCCAGCAAACTGGAAGGTATTCAGTGAAGTCCTGCTCATAAGTTGGCGTGTAGAAGCTGCAATCTGTGGTTACAGAAACAGGTCCTGCAAACTCAGATAGATCAGTTTCAACAACACATACAGCCTGAACGTAGATTTCATAATCTGTCGCTGGATCCAATCCGTCAATTGGGAAGCCCTCATTGTTATCAGCAGAAAGAACGGTTCCTTCACCGCCTTCTACATCAAACCCAGGTGCTCCATAAATCACGTTCCATTGTGTTTCATCACTTCCTGCTTGCCAAGAGATCTCAACGCTGTTTGCCGTTGTCGCATCTATGGTTAGAGCAAGTGGCTCAGGGCAAGATGGAATTTCGCGAACGCGGAAGTTGTCAAAGAAGATGTCATTGTCGTTATCATCGTTTACGGATCCGTCAGACCCCCAGATTGCAAACTTCACGATCTCTCCTGAGTAGTCGGTAAGATCGCGAACGATCATCTCACCTCCCTGAGGAGAAACGTAAGACGAATCGAACACAGCTAGCGTGTCCCATGATGCTCCGTAGTCTGAACTTACGAGAAGCTGTACTTCATCGTCAGAGCCGAGAACTCCTGGAGTTTCAGCAATCCATTCGGTGATGGCAAAATCCATGTCAACTTGGTACGGTCCACCTGTTGTCAAATCAATAAGTGGAGAGATCATCCATTCCTGATCTGTATTGGAATACAGGTTTAGGTTGGCTGAAAGTGTACCATTAGCGAGGTTAGCAAACTCATCGTCATTCCAGTCGCTGTCTCCATATTCAGAAGGACCTGTTGCAGGATCGCCATTTCCGGCATCCGCCCAGCATCCTGGCACAAAGTTACCTTCAAATTCTTCGAGGTAAACCGGTGTGAACGGATCGCAGTCTGTTGTTATGGTTAGGGCACCAGTCCAGTCAGATAGATCTGTGTCTTCAACACACTCAGCCTGCACGTAGAAATCGTACTCGGTGTTTGGATCCAGACCTGGAATCACAAAATTATCAGAAGATGAAGCTACTACTGTAGTTCCATCACCTGCAACTGGATCAAATCCAGGCTCTCCAAACTGAACGTTCCATGAAGTTTCATCTCCAGTTGAAGTCCAGCTGAGCGAAGCTTCTACGTTGCTGTAGTAGTTCACTACCAAATCGATTGGCTGTGGGCAAGTTGGCAACGTTGTGAAAGACGCAGATGTCGACAAAACAGATTCTGAAACACCTTCTTCACAAACTGCCTGAACGTATACTTCGTACTCCGTTTCGGCATCGAGTCCAGTAATTTCGAAATCTGTATTCGTGTCGGCCACAACTGTAGTTCCTTCACCTGCTGCTGGATCGAATCCAGGCGCCCCGTACTGAACATTCCACGCTGTTTCTTCACCGTTAGACGTCCATGAAACCAAAGCAGTCTCGAAGTCTACAACTTCAGTAGTTACTGTTGTCGGCTCTGGACAGTTAGGAGTTTCGCGAACGCGGAAGTTGTCGATGTGAACATCTACATCAGCCGCATCACTCACTTCACCTTCAGATGCTCTGAACGCAAGTCTTACAATATCATCTTCGTACCCAGCTAGAGAAATTACCACGTAATCTCCACCTTCAGGCATGAGGTAATTTGTATCCCATGTTTGAAGCTCTTCCCACGTGGCACCTCCATCACCGGAGATCACAAGGCTAAGGCTGTCATCAGATCCCATGTTGATCGGATCGTCTGATCCAAAATCAACAACGGAAAGATCAAATTCAACCTGGTATTCAGTGGCTGCAGCCAGATCAATTTCTGGAGAAATCAACCAGTCGATGTCGCCTGAAAGGTAAAGGTTCTTTTTGGCCGCGCCTGAGAATCCAACATTTAGGAAACCATCGCTGGTCCATCCTCCTCCACCGAGTTCTTCCGGTCCTTCAGTGAGTGCTCCGCCTTCACCTTCTTGCCAGCAAATTGGCAACCAGTCAGAGAAGTCCTGAATGTATTCAGGTGTGTAAGGTGCGCAAAGCGTAGTGAAGCTCAACGGACCTACCCAGTTTGAGAGGTCTGTACCTTCAACGCATTCTGCCTGCACATATACATCGTATTCTGTAGCTGCATCCAATCCAGGGATTTCAAACTCTGTGTTGGTGGTAGCGTCCAAAATGGTTCCTTCGTTTGCATCAGGATCGAATCCATCGGCACCGTACTGAACATTCCACGCTGTTTCCTCATTTCCGATTAGCCAAGAAATTGTCGCTGTGTTTACCAACTCCTGATCCAATGTCAATTCAGATGGATCCGGACAGGTTGGCAATGTGGTAAATGATGTACTTGATAGGTAAAGTGACTCGTCAACTCCAGCCTCGCACACTGCTGAAACGTACACTTCGTATTCCGTTTCTGGATCGAGGCCCGTCAATTCAAAGTCAGTGTTTGTATCAGCAGAGACCACGGTTCCTTCGCCAGCGGCAGGATCAAATCCAGGTTCACCGTATTGAATGTTCCACATTGTTTCAGAACCTCCAGCTTCCCATGAAAGGAGAACCGAAGTGGCTTCTACCGTTCCAGTAGTAAGCGCCATAGGCTCAGGGCATGTTGGAACTTCTCTAACGAGGAAGTTGTCGACCATTGCATCCACGTCTGGCTCGTCATTTACAGTTCCTTCTGACCCCCAGAACGCAATACGAACGATATTGTCTTCATAGCCTGCAAGTGGAATAACAATGTGCTCTCCACCTTCAACTGGAGTGTAATTCGTGTCCCAGGTTTGTAGTTCTACCCAGGATCCTCCACCATCTACAGAGATCACAACAGAAACGCTGTCGTCTGAACCGAGAGCTTCGGGAGTTGAACTGAAATACTCCACAATTGCAAAGTCAAATTCAACTTGATAATCTACAGCTGCTTCTAGGTTGATTTCTGGTGAAATCAGCCAGTCTTGTTTACTGTCCAAATAAATATTGATTGCTGCGGCATTGTTATCACCTTCATTGAGGAATTCATCTGAAAACCATGAACCGCTACCAAAATCTGTTGGGCCTTCAGTGAGGTGACCGTTGCTAGCCTCTTGCCAGCAGTTAGGCAAAAACTCAGTGAATTGTTCCAGATATGGAGTTTCAGCTACCGCACAAAGTGTTGTGAACTCAACCGGGCCAACCCAAGCTGATGTTTCACCTCCGCAATCAGCCTGCACATAAACTTCATAAGTTGTAGATGCTGAAAGTCCGCTGATTTCAAAATCTGTATTTGTATCCGCAACTTCAGTAGTTCCTTCACCAGCTTCAGCATCGAAGCCAGGCTCACCGAACTGCACGTTCCAGCTTGTTTCTGAACCGCCAACGGTCCAGCTGATACCAGCAGTTGTTTGTGATGGAGTCACGACCACATCTGCAGGATCGAAGCAAGAAGATACCGAAAAATCGGTCACATCGAAGTCCAGGTCGTTAGGCGTACCCCACTGACCAACTGCGATATAAACTGTCTGGTTGGCATCGATAACTGCAGAAACATTGCGCTCTGAATCCGAACCAGATTGTCCGTCTTCTGAGAGCGGACTTGAAAAAATGGTTCCGTCACAGTTTTCAAAAATTCCAATTCCGCACCATCCGTTTCTGGTGAAGATCGTCATTGAAATTTGTTCCTGGGCAGGACCTGCTGTGTACTCAAACAAATACACATCGTCATCCCAGTAGGAGCCGTTCTCCTCGGTATCTGTTGGGTTCTCGTTCCAATCTTCAACTCCACCTGTTCCAGGTGTAGTGATCCCCATCGCTGTGTAGCCGTCAGAGATGACAACGCCCTGGTCGCAACCAAACTGCGCTTGTGCATCCCGCGCCTGCCAGGCTCCGAGAATCAAGATTAGCATCAACCCTTTTAAAAAGGTAAAATTTTGATTTTTCATACTTATCCGTTAAAAATTAATGGTTTATAAATCTGTACTTTATCTAATTCCAAAGAGCAATCCGCAAATACCAATAATCTCACGATCAATTGAAATGCACGTGCGAAATGCATCCCGTTGAACACGAGAATCACTTAGTATTAGCTAGAAGGCTTTAGAGGGAATTCTTAGAAGGTTCTTTGAAAGCATCGCCTGATGCTTCCAAGCAAAGTTAAGAGTCTAGAATCACTAGACGAAGCTTTTTGCTAAAAAAAGACGTTGAACGATCTTGACGACTCTTGGAATCTTATTTTTAATGATAAAATATATCACTCACCAACCTGGAGTGCAAACGAAATGAATCATTTAGTTCAATAATTGTTGTCGCGACAATGCAACCTGAAACAAATTCATTTTGTGGTGTGATACAATTAGTTCCAAGCTTTACAAACTTCGAATCGGTTGGAAACCTATTCCATTTGGGATATTTTCATTCTACTCTTAACTTCACCTAAATGACAATCATCGTTGGTCAGAAAACTCTGATTTTAAAACAATTGCCACTTTTCACTCTATTTATCATCTGTCAATTAACAATTTTTTAATATTACTCGTTTTATTTCCTTCGATTTTTAGCATGTAAATCCCTTCGGAAAGATGAGGAAGAGTTATTACCTGGCTATTCTTACCAGTTAATTCTTTAGCAAACAAGACCTTGCCGGTGAGATCGTAAATCTCCATGAAGAAATCACCTTTAACGCCTCTCAGAGTAATTGAGATCTCTCGATCAGTCGGGTTTGGGTAAACAGAGAAATCGACCTCGACCCGTTCACCGACATTCGTACACAGATCAATCACAACTTGCTGCTGACTGGTTGAAGTGCATCCATCAATGGTTACCTCATAGCTGACAACGTAAGACCCTATTTCACTTTCAGCAGGATCAATCTCACCTGTTGAAGGGTCGATTGCAAGACCAGTACCTGAGGAGAACTCCCCTCCTGGATCTCCAGTTAGATCTGGAAATACAGGGTCGAAGTAAACGCACAATGTGTCATCCGCAAGCGAAAACTCTGCTGAAGGCATCGGCAGAATTTCAATCTCTTTGGTCTCACTGGCACCGCAAGGACCATCGCTCGTGGTGTAGGTGACAGCAAAAACTCCAGGACCGGTCGCCTCCAAATCAACTTCCCCGGTGATCGGATCGATTACCAAACCAGTTGCCCCAGAGAAGGTTCCTCCCTCAGTACCCATTACTTCGGGCACAGCGAGTATTTCATTTATACAAAATTCTCCAGCTTCAAAACTGAAAGCAGGATTTTCGAAAGTTTGATAGAGGTCTATTGCCAATTCGTAATTTCCTGTGGCTCCGTTAACTCCCTCTATCACAATCGTATAATCATTTCCCGGGATTACCTCAACCCCGTAGCACGCTGATTGTAGACCACAACCCTCTGCATTATCACTAACATCAAGTACGTTACCTTCACTGTCCACCAGGCTCAGTCGAGTGTCAAAATCGGAGTTGCAAAGACTCACATCAATTGAGTCCGTGCATTCGGGAGCGGTGAATGTGTAAAATTTGTCGGGATCATCAGGCCCAAAGCTGTTCGAGAAACATGCATTGAGTTCGCCCTCGATGGTCGATGGAAGCGACTCAACAGATATCGCGTCAGTCTCCACATCAGCGGATGGCACATCGCAAACTCTAACATCATCTACAGCGATGTAGAACTCTCCATTACCGCTGTACCCATGGAAACCAATGTGATAAGATGCATCAGCATCCACTTCAAAACTAACTTGCGCGGTTTCGTATTGGAGATTAGAAATCCCCTCGAGAGCGATGAGCTCAGAAATAACGCTCTCGCTATCGTCTGTCTCACATAGGAATATCCCGAGATTTTCTGAAAAGTTCTCTCCTCCAGTCTTATATCTAAAAGTCAGCGTGTACGTCTGGCTGGTGCTCATCACCATTTCTGGCGAAAACACCCAGTCATCCATTGCAACAAATTGCACATCGTTATACCTAATAAATAGGGCATTCGGCTCTGAGTAGCCGTAGATGTCGCTAGTTTCCCAGGAAAATAAATCGCCATTTGTGTTCTCTTCCCACCATCCACAAGGAATTGCCGGAGGAAGCTCCTCATCAAAATCTTCGTAGTAAGGATATTCTGTAATCGGAGAAGTCTGGCAAAGCGTTTCGAATGAAACAGGCCCGTCCCAAAGCGACACATCTTCACCTGGAATGCATTCAGCTCTCACATAAACATCATATGGAGTGGAAGTAGTTAGATCGGTCAGCTGATAATTGAAATTGGTGCTGGCTGTAACTTCAGTCCCCTCACTTCCATTTGGATCGTATCCGGGAGGTCCGTAGGAGACAGTCCATTGATCTTCGTCTCCAGTAACTTCCCAGGATAGGTTTGCTGTGGTGATGCTCACGTTGTAATAAGCCAGATCCGCAGGCTCAGGACAGGAAGGAACTTCTCTCACTCGAAAATTATCGATGTAAATTGTTCTCGCTGGCGTGTCGAGAACACTACCATCGGTGCCCCAGAGCGCAAACCTCACTGTTTCTCCTTCGTAGGTAGCCAGGTTGAAATCCAGCATTTCACCACCTTCTTCCGAAGAGTAGGAATTATCCACTGTGGCGAGAGTAGTCCACGAATCGCCATCATCCAATGAAATCAATACTCGAAACTCGTCATCTGTCCCCAGGTTTCCCGCAGTCTCATCATCGGCAAACAATATCCCGAAATCGAAATCGAGTTGATACTCTGTACCCGCAGTTAGCTCGATCTCTGGTGAGATGAGCCATTCCTGAGAAGTATTTGAATTGAGCATCAAGCGAGCAGCATCAGTATTGGTATTTTCCATGTAGAAATCGGAAACCCATCCACCTGCGCCAAATTGAGACGGCCCTAGAGAAGGACTACCATTGCCAGCTTTGACCCAGCAGTTGGGAACAAAAAAAGTAAAGTCCTGAACATACTCGGGGAATTCCACGCCACATGGTGTAGTGAAAGTGAATGGTCCAGTCCAGTCGGAAGAATCTTCTCCTTCGATGCAGACTGCCTGCACGTAAACCTGGTAGGTAGCGCCAGGAGCAAAATCTTCGAATAAAATTTCCGGTGTACCTGAAACAGTAAAAACTTCTCCCTCTCCCAGGAGCGGTTCGAATCCGGTTGTTCCGAGAGCTACATTCCACAACTCTTCGATGCCCTGAGGTTGCCAGGTTAAAGAAGCTGAGTAAGGGTCGATAGCTGTAGTAGAAATATCAGTCACTGCCGGACAGGTGGCTACTTCCTTAACTTGAAAATTGTCGATGAAAACTTTATTGTTCTCCGGATCATCGATGGCACCGTCAGTTACCCAAATGGCAAATTGAACTGTCTCGTTAGCGTAGCTCGTAATGTCGAAGCTAAAGTTTTGTCCATTAACCGGTGACTCAAAGCTGGAGTCCCAGGTTTCAATATTTGTCCAGTTCGACTCTCCTTCGAGGCGAATGAGGAGTTGAATTTGATCGTCAGAACCCATCGATGAAGCCGAGCCCAAAAACTCCTTTACTCCAATGTCGAGAGACACTTCACAGAGTTCTTCTGTAGTTAGCGAAACAAAAGGTGAAAACAGCCATTCATTATCTGAATTGGAATGTAAGTGTAGTCGGATAGCGTCCGAAGCATTATTGTCCATAAAATCATCTGCAATCCAATCTGACTCGCCCAAAAGTTGTGGGCCATCAGTCGGGTTGCCATCTCCGGCCTCAGCCCAGCAAAGTGGTAAAACACTATCGAAGGATTGTAAGTAATCCAGGGAGACTGACTGACAAGCAGTGGTAACCTCTATCGGGCCTACCCAATCAGAAAATTCAGTCGGTGATTCACAAACTGAACGCACATAAATTTCATAGGTGCTTTCAGGTGTAAGAGACGAAACAGAAACTTCAGGACTTCCACCAGCTGAAACAATAGTTCCTTCTTCTGCAAGATGATCAAAACCCACAGCGCCATACTGAAGCTCCCAGGAGACCTCATCTCCAGCGGGTTGCCAGGCTGCATAAATTGACTCGGGCCCTGTAGCCTGAGCTTCAATACCAGTTGGTGGCTCACAAACCAGCACAGCCGGGTTGTCTCTGTCTTCTGATGTAAGATTGGCACCTACTGTTTCATTTGCAAGCCCAGAGCCTGAAAATGCCAGAAGTAATATCGCAGCCAATACTGCATTCAAATTGGTTAATCTTTTCATTGAACGGTCAGTTTTTCACCGTAGAATAGGTTTACACTAAAGCTTTTTTCAGTAGAGATCAAATATTGATCAAATCTGAACTTCACATGCATAAAACTGTGCTTCAGCGACTTGAAACACCTGATTTTAAAGGCATTCGAATCATTGCGCGACAGTCCTACAAACTTACGGAAATATTGCATTTTGGGTTTTCTCGAAATATCGCTTTTCTTGATATCTCGACACCCAATTCAGCACTTTGCTCTTTTCTTCGACAGACTAATGAAATGAAATAATTCCGTGTATCGGGAATCCGAGATAGAGTTCATTTTGCCTTTGATTATAAAGGAACAAAGAGTTTAAAATGTTACTTTTGGAATGCAAGGAAAGAGAAACGCAAGAACCTCGTATCTCTTCAGATCGTTTTAAAATCGTACTAACTCAAATTTTTATGATGAAAAAGTATACCCTGTTGTTTTTATTCACGGGTCTTTTACTCACAGGCTTTTCCCAGAGTGGAGAACCAGCGGGCCCGACATTGATTTCGAACGCTTCCAGCATGACAGAAATTCCAGCGATTGCGAGCATGGAATCTGTTCAACCACCAAGTGGTGAAGAAGCTGGTGAAATGAAAAGGCGAGGAGCGAACAAAGTAGTTCCTGGTAAAGGTCTTCCGCACGGAGCTGATCCACTTGCCGACCTTCAGCAATCTGCGCAGCGTGGGGCAAGCGTAGAGCCAATTCTTACTTTTAATGCAAATGTCAGCGGTAGCCTTCAGGACCCTACCGGAGCAATCGGACCAAATCATTTTGTGAATGCATGGAACTCTGGATTTAGAATTCACGATCGTGATGGAAATCCATTGACACCGGCAGCTTCACTAGGTACCATTTTTCCGGGTGAGACGCTCGGTGACCCTTGTGTTGTTTACGACCGATATGCCGACAGATTCGTTATTATTCAATTTAGCGATACGCCAAATAGTATTCTGGTTGCTGTCTGCCAGGGTCCAGACCCAGTGAATGATGGCTGGTATACCTACCGCTTCGAAACTGGATCTTTTCCTGATTACGAAAAAATTTCCGTGTGGTCTGATGGTTACTACATCACAGCCAACAAAAACTCTGGCTCAGCCGGAACTAGCGAAGTGGTTTATGCTCTCGACAGAGAGGCCATGCTAAATGGAATCGAAGATGCTGCATTTGTGGGTTTTCCACTTCCCGGAATTACCACAAGTGGATTTTATAGTCCGGCCGGGTTCAATGCCAATGGTGCAGAAGCTCCACCGGCTGGAGATGCACCAATCGTCTATATGCAGGACGACTCGTGGGCAGGCGTAAATAATGACCACCTGAAGATTTGGAATATCAACATGGATTGGGACAACCTAGGCAATTCTGAAATCAGCTCCCCACAAGAAATTCCAACAACTGCCTTTGATGGGGTTTTTGACGGTGGTTCGTTCGCAAACCTCACACAACCAGATGGAACAGATATCGATGCGCTACAGGCGACAATAATGTACATGGCTCAATATCGCAGATTTGCAGGCTACAATGCCTGTGTAATGAACTGGGTGGTCGACCTCACCAACAGCGATGAACTCGCAGGTATTCGCTGGGTAGAGCTCCGTCAGGATGCCGATGGCGAACCATGGGAAATTTATCAGGAGGGAACTTATACCCAACCCGATGGACTTAGCGCCTTTAGCGGTGGAATCTGCATGGACGTGGATGGAAATATCGGACTTGGATATACCGTGGTTAGTGAAGAGGAGTTCCCGGGCATTCGATTCACTGGACGTTTCGCAGGAGACCCTCTTGGGGAAATGACTGTTCCAGAAGGAACTTTTGTAGATAACGGAACCAACGACCCATTCTTTAGATATGGAGACTACGCTCAGATGACCATAGACCCACTTGATGACAAGACTTTTTGGCACATTGGTGAGTACTTTCCTAACGGAAACCAAAGAGCAAGCCGTGTGGGAGTTTTCAAACTTGCGCCAGACCTCAACAACGATGTGGGGATTCTGGATATCACTTCACCAGAAGACGGAACACTTACCGCAAGCGAAGAAATTACAGTGACTGTCAGAAACTACGGAATTCAGACACAGTCGGACATTCCTGTGAGCTTTCAAATTGACGGTGGAGCAGTAGTAAATGAAGTTGTTCCCGGACCTATTGAGGGGTCGGAAAACGTCAACTACACATTTACAGCAACAGGTGATTTCTCAACACTCGGAGAAACTTACACAATCACAGCGTTCACCAGTCTGGAAAACGATGAGAATTCAACGAACGATGAATTTGTGAAAACTGTGGAGCACATTTCTCCGAATGATGTGGGAGTTGAGACAATTGTAGCACCTGTTTCCAGCCCTGAGCTTTCAGAGTCGGAAAGCATTATCGTAGAAATCAACAACTACGGTGGAGCTCCTCAGTCCGGTTTTGAAGTTTATTACACTATCAACGATGGACCGCAGGTAACCGAAACCGTAACAGAGACAATTGAAACTCTTTCTTCTCTAGAATTTACTTTCGACACACAAGGTGATTTCAGCGCACTCGGAGATTACACGATTGAGGCTGGAACAAACCTCGATGGTGACGTTGATAACTCCAATGACGTGGCCGAAACAACAATCACCAAAACGCTTTGTCAACCAGAACAAGATTGCACATTTGGTGATGGTCTCTACCTCATTGAAGTAGGAGACATTAGCAACACCACTGGATGCTCTGACGGTGGATACGCTGACTACACCAGTCAATCGACTGACCTGGAAAGAAATCAGTTCCATGACATGACAATCACAACGAATTATGGCGATCAGCACGTTCGTGCATGGATCGACTTCAACGATAACTTTGTCTTTGAATTTGATGAAGTAGTGTTACCTGATTATACCATTGCGCAAGGTCAGGCCGGTGGCAGTTTCACTGAGACTGTTCAAATTGAAATTCCACAAGACGCTAACCTTGGGGAGCATCTAATGAGAATTAAGACTGCATGGGATGAAATAGTACCTTTTGATGCCTGTGCCGATTCAGAATACGGTGAAACCGAAGATTACACGGCAAACGTAATCGAGGAAACCAGTATTAGTGAAGCTTTCATGGGAGAAGGTAAATTAGTTGTTGAAACGAATGGCAATGACCAATACACAGTAGTATTCACTACCGAAAAAGTGGATGAGCCTTTGCAAATCTCAGTGCACAATGTGATGGGACAGCAAGTGGTTCAAAACTGGGTAGAGAAAAACGGTAATGAATACACTTACACGCTCGACATGAGCTACGCTGCTGCTGGCGCATACCTTATCCGACTCGGAAACGAAAAAGGAGGAAAAGTTACCAGAATCGTTGTGGAGTAGCACTTCCAACGAAAGAGATAAATTTTTGGAAGAGGGCGAAATTAATTTTTCGTCCTCTTTTTTATTTCAGTAAGCTCGATTGGCAAAACATCTCCGCACCTACCCTGCCTGCGCTGCGGCACATATTTAATCCAAACGTTCAAATCGGCTTCCTTAAAGTCTGTAGGAAATTCGAGAGGCTCCATAACCTGATCACCCGAGGCTGAAACCAACAGGTAATCACAGGGCTGATCCGCTTCTTCATCAAAAACGACTCGCGCTTTTGTGTAACCATCTTGCATCATTTTCTCTTCGTTAGCCATAGTTGAAGTTTCATCTGTTTTTTGATTCTTGTTGTTGGCGCAAGCCACTGCAAATGCAATGACCATTGCGAGCATTGTGTAAGATCTTATTCTATTCATTTGATTTTTAATTTTCTGATTACAAGTTAGTCCTTTACCTGCGCCAGAAAGATAGCAACTTGCGAGCCTTTTTTTAGAATTTTGAATTCAGGCACAAAAAAGCCCGACTAAAAAGCCGGGCTTTATATATTATCCTTTGAGCTGCCTACGCATTTCTGTTCATGCAATTCAAGTCATCAAAAGCTTGCTTCAACCTTTCTCTAAAGGTAGCTTCACCTTCGCGAAGCCACTTGCGGGGATCGTAGTATTTTTTGTTCGGCTTGTCATCTCCTTCTGGATTTCCAACCTGAGTTTTCAGGTAATCTCCGTTTTCGTGAATGTAATCTCTCACACCACAAAGGAAAGCCCACTGCATATCAGTATCGATATTCATTTTAATGGCACCGTATCCGATAGCTTCGCGAATTTGCTCCTGTGAAGATCCACTTCCACCGTGGAATACAAAATTGATCGGATTGTGACCCGTGTTGAATTTTTCCTGAACGTATTCCTGAGAGTTTTTCAGGATATCCGGACGCAGCTCTACATTTCCCGGCTTGTAAACACCGTGCACATTTCCAAAAGCAGCCGCTACAGTAAAACGCTTGCTAATGGCAGAGAGTTTTTCGTAGGCGTAAGCGACCTCCTCCGGCTGCGTGTACAGTCGCGAGCTGTCGATTCCAGTGTTGTCCACTCCATCTTCTTCACCTCCGGTAACTCCGAGCTCAATCTCGAGGGTCATTCCCATTTTGTGAAGTCGCTTGAGGTAGCCGGCACTGATCTCAATATTTTCTTCGAGAGGCTCTTCACTCAAATCGAGCATGTGAGAACTGAATAGAGGCTTGCCATACATCTCGTAGTGAATGGCGTTGTGCTTCATCAATCCATCAATCCAGGGCAACAACTTTTTGGCCGCGTGGTCAGTGTGCAAAATCACAGGCACTCCGTAGGCTTCTGCAACCTGATGAACATGCATGGCACCACTTACCGCACCGAGAATGCTCGCTTCCTGATTATCGTTGTTTAGCCCTTTTCCTGCAAAGAAGGAAGCTCCTCCATTGGAGAACTGAATCATCACCGGAGAGTTTACATCGCGAGCCGTTTCCAAAACCGCATTGATTGAGTTGGTTCCGATAACATTTACTGCCGGCAGGGCATAGTCATTTTCGTTTGCGTGCTTAAGCAGATCTTGAACTGCCTCTCCATGAAGTACTCCTGGTTTGAATCGTTGACTCATTTTGTCGTGCTTTATTTTTTAAAATCGTTCAAAAATAACCATTTGGCTCTCGGCTGGCCAAACAAAAGGCTGTTGATTACCCAATTAAAACTTTCTGCTTAAAAGAACTTACTGAGCAGAGCTGTTCTGTTTTTCAAAGTGCTCTATTAATTCCTGATCACTCATGTTTAGCGTAGTCAGTCTGGCTGCTGCATCTTCTGCCAGATGATGCTCAGGGAAATTTTGAACTATGAATTCGTAGACCTTTCTGGCCTGATTTCTATCGTTGAGATTATAGTCGTAGTTAAATGCTACAAGGTTCAGAGCCTCCACTCTTTTGTTAAAGTCTGGATAACCCTCATAAATCACATTGAAGACCTCGATGGCCTTGTGGTACTTCCCGATTGACATAGCAACCTGACCTCCTTTAAAAAGAAACTCAGGTGAAACGCTGTCTTTAGGATACAGGTTCTTGTATTCAAAGTAGTTGCGCATCAAATCATTGGCAAGAGCTCGCTTTGGCATCACCGTGTCATTACCAAATGCCTTGGCCTCCAAATCATCAATGATTTTCAATCGCTCTGTTTTCGTGTACTTTTTTTCAAAGCCTTCCTTCTTCTCTCCGCTGGCACTGTCGCTATCAGAAGAAGAACAAGTCCAGGTGAAAATCGCCACCAGGACCAATGCGATAAATGTCAATTTACTTTTCATCATTTCTTTTTTACTGGAAAATTCATTCTGTAATCGACCTTCACTTTACCTTTACTGATGTCGGCCAACTTGCTTTTCAAGAGAGTTCTGCGAAGTGGCTTTAGGTGATCTGTGAATAAAATCCCCTCAATATGATCGTACTCATGTTGCACCACTCTGGCAGCAAATCCTGAAAGCTCCTCCTCAAAAAGATCCCAGTTCTCATCGTAGTATTCAATTTTGATGATCTCCTCTCTGGATACTTCTTCACGAATTTGAGGAATACTCAGGCAGCCTTCTTCAAAAGGCCATTTTTCACCAGTTTCTTCAAAAATTATCGGGTTGATGAAAACTCTTTTAAAGCCCTCGCAGTTGGGATCGCCATCTTCACCTTCGGCAAAAGGTGAAGCATCTACCACAAAAAGTCTGATCGACTTGCCTATTTGTGGAGCCGCCAAGCCAACACCACTGGCATTGTACATGGTTTCAAACATATTATCAATCAACTCATCGAGGTTCGGATAATCTTCATCAATTTCCTGTGCCTTTTTCTTAAGCACTGGATCTCCGTAAGCGACAATCGGTAAAATCATAAATGTCAATTATTGCGTTCGCAAAAATAGCAGGAATAAGGTGATTAGAACGTGTCATACCCTACCGATTTCTACTCTTTCATTACAACTCAAAAGCCAATTTACCTAAACAATGAGGCGAGCCTGATGTAATTCAATCAAAATGGCTGTGTGAGGTAATTGAATTGAAATACCTTTGCATTGAATAATTAGGTTATGAAGGAACAGCTCGACAAAATTGAAGATGCCATAAAGGCCATAAATAATGGAGAAGTAATCATTGTGGTTGACGATGAAGATCGTGAAAATGAAGGTGATTTTCTCACTGCTGCCAGAAACGTTACTCCCGAAATAATCAACTTTATGGCTACCCATGGTCGTGGGCTCATTTGTGCTCCTCTGATAGAAGAGCGCTGCGATGAGCTCAATCTCGACCTAATGGTTCAATCGAACAATGCAGCCTACGAAACACCTTTTACAGTTTCGGTAGACCTTATTGGTCATGGATGCACTACAGGAATTTCCGCGAGCGATCGGGCAAAAACTGTGAAGGCTCTCATCGATCCTTCTACGCATCCTGATGAACTCGGAAAACCTGGACATATTTTTCCACTTAGAGCTCGCACAGGAGGAGTACTGAGGAGAGCTGGTCATACCGAGGCGGCCATTGATTTTGCGCGCCTGGCCGGATTCGAACCAGCGGGGGTAATAGTGGAAATCATGAACGAGGATGGTTCAATGGCTCGCTTGCCACAATTGAAGGAAATTGCTGAAAAGTTCGATCTCAAACTGGTGAGCATCGAAGATCTGATTGCCTACCGCCTGGAGAACGAAACGCTTGTGAAGCACGTGACCAAGGTAAACCTCCCTACCAAATACGGTGATTTTGAATTACACGCATTTAGGCAAACCACGAACGGCAATGAGCATCTTGCTCTGGTAAAAGGAGAATGGAAAGAAGACGAACCGGTACTGATACGTGTCCATTCAAGCTCAATGATTGGGGACATCTTTAGCTCGGCTTATTACGGGAAAGGAGAACAACTTCACCGTGCCATGGAGATGATCAACGAGGAAGGTCGTGGAGTGGTAGTTTACATCAACCAGCTTCGCAAAGATCGGGGGTTGATTGACGAACTCGAGGCCTACCGGGAGCGAAATGAGATGCTCAACAAAAACCCAGAGCTCAGAAACAAATCTAAAATGGACACCAAAGACTACGGTGTAGGAGCGCAAATCTTGCGTCACCTGGGAGTCAGAAAGATGAAGCTGATGACAAATCACCCTATAAAGCGAACCGGAATTGTCGGCTACGGGTTAGAGATCGTGGAAAACATTCCAATACCTCTTAAAGAAAACACCGAGAAAAAATCGACCGTTTGATAACCGTCATTGCGGATGAATGAAGTCAGACATAAAAAACTCCAACGAAAAAAGCCATTTCCCTCATCGAGGAAAATGGCTTTAATATTTTAAGAGCTTCGAAAAGCCGATAACAAGCCTTACTTGTCTCCGTCTTTCTTATCTTTCTTCGACCACTTGGCGTACTTGTTCTTGAATTTGTCAATTCTACCGGCAGTATCTACGTACTGAAGTTTACCGGTGAAGTAAGGGTGAGACTTATGAGAAATATCCAGTTTGATCAGCGGATATTCTTCCCCTTCAAATTCGATAGTCTCTTTTGTCTCAGCGGTAGATCTGCTAATGAACATGTAATCGTTTGACATGTCTTTGAAAACTACCTTTCTGTAACTGTCTGGATGTATTCCTTTTCTCATTTTTCTCTTGCTTTTCTCAAAATGGACGGCAAAGATAGTACTTCTCATTGAAAATGAAAACCGTCAAGATTTCTTTTTTTCGATTTTAAGTATTTGATCTTTTTGGTAAAAGTAGTTGTTTTGTAACACCTTCAACTGAATTCAATTCAAAAAGACAAAACCAAAGTTATGAATGTGCGTATGATCTCGACCAATCTGAGCGGTAGAGAGAGATTCTCTGCCCGAAAAATGGCCAGACATGCATAACATACTTTACATTTTGATTCTTTACCTTCCATTTTCTGTGGTTCCTTCGAGCGAACTCGACAAGGAGGAAAAAACGCTACCGGGAAAGTTCAAAACCGTAGACATCAACAATGATAATGTGATTCAGACCTATGAGGTGGATCGCGCCATCGAAAGATTCTTTACTGGGGACACCAGGCTTTCTGACGAGGTCATTGACGACCTCATCGACTATTACTTCGAACAGTGATTCGATGATAAATTGGTCCTTTGTTAGTCCTTTTCCACAGAATTTTGTTTGAAAGTAGTTTTTAGTTCTTCCATGTTACAAAGGGATACAATTAGTTTTGTTTTGATGCTTTAACTACGGCATTGAAAAACAAAACCAAATGATCAAATACCCGGTAATGCTACTCTTCCTCGCAGGATCGCTGCTGATCAATTTTTTTATGGCAGACGGACTGGTAATTGAAGACAATACACCTGCTCGTCTTGCACCGGGAGAATCTAAAGACGTAACTATCACCATCAACAAAGGCCAGGTAACGGGTTTCGCAAAATTACAACTCGACTTACCTGTAGGACTTACAGCGGAAGCTGTAGAAACCAGGGGTGCCTCGTTCACTTTTAGCAATCAGAAGGCAAAATTCATTTGGATGTCGCTCCCCAAAGAACAGGAGTTCAGCGTTACCTATACACTTACCGCAAAGAATAACGCATCCGGAAACAAGGTAATAACCGGTGTTTTCTCCTACATAAAGGATAACCAACGCCAGGACTACGACATGCAAAGCAAAATTGTGACTGTCGGTGAAGGCGAAAATCAGGGTGTTAGCGATTCGGGAAAATTAACCGCAACCAGAGAAATCAATCAGATTTCGGATGACCAGTATCTTGTCACTATTCAGGTTTCTAACTCTAACCTCAAAGGATTCACGAAAATCCTTGAGGAACTGCCTACCGGATACAGAATTGATCAGGATAAAAATAACGGGGCTTCGGTAACGATTGACAACCGATCGATCAAATTTGTTTGGTTTGAAGCTCCTTCATCAGAGAGTTTTTCTGTTTCGTACATGGTGAACAAAACCAGCACTCTTGCCGATCCAATTAAGATCAACGGCACTATGGCTTATGTGGAGAATAACATCCCGAAAGAAATTCCAATTGGCGTGCAAGGTGAAGTTGTAGAGCCTTTAGCTGACGACACAGACGATGAATCTGATGATGAAGATGGCGACCTGACTGCTAATGACTCTGGGAAAGATAAAACAGCTGCAGATGGTGACAAGGGCCAAAAAGACACGGACACGAAAGACACCGATCAGAAACCAACCGACAAGCCTTATGAAATACCGGAACCTGAAGAGGGCATCGCCTACCGGGTTCAGATAGCAGCCGGACCCAATGAAGTGGGGAAAGTCCATTTCAAAAAAGCACATAACTTCACAGAGCCTTTCAATATCGAGCAGTACGGGAGCCTTTACAAGTACACAACCGGCTCCTGGCCTGTCTACAAACAATGCAGGGACGATCGGGAAAGAATCAAAGCGCGCTATAACTTTCGCGGACCGTTCGTTACCGCCTACAACGATGGTGTGCGCATTACGGTTCAGGAAGCCCTCATGATTACCAATCAAAGGTGGTACAAGTAAAAGAGAACTCAATCGCCAACAGACGACTCTCTGTTTCTCTTCGTTTCTATCGCATAAACATTACAATACTCTAAGTGATGGACTGGACCTCGGCTTCAAACGGATTTAAAAGTTATTTGCGTCTTGAAAAATCGCTGTCCAAAAACTCCATCGAGGCTTACATCCGCGATGTAAAAACCTTTCAGGAGTTTTCAGACACGCTGCCCCACTCTCCCAGTCCGCTCAAGGTTGAAATGAGTGATATCAAAAAGTTTCTGAAATCACTCTACGAAATTGGCCTTAGCGCTTCTACCCAGGCCAGAATGCTATCTGGTTTGAGAGCCTTTTTTAAATACTTGCTTCTGGAGGATTTGATCTCGAAAAGTCCGGTTGAGCTGCTGGAATCTCCAAAGATTGGGAGAAAACTGCCCGACACGCTAGAATTTGAAGAAGTTGAAGAACTGATTTCTGCGTTAGACTTATCTCACCCACAAGGAACCAGGAATAAAGCAATAATCGAAACTCTTTATAGCTGTGGGCTGCGAGTTTCGGAACTTGTAAATCTCGAAATTTCGAACCTTTATTTTGACGATGGTTTCATACGAGTTACTGGAAAAGGGGACAAGGAAAGGCTCGTGCCCATCGGTCAGTCGGCCATTAAGTATATCAACCATTACTTCGAACAAGACCGCAACCACATAGAGCCAAAAGACGGCCATGAAGATTTCCTTTTTTTGAACAGACGAGGAAGCAAACTAACCCGGGTAATGATCTTCACAATTTTGAAAAACCTGGCAGCGGCTGCAGGAATCGACAAGAATATTAGCCCGCACACCTTAAGACACTCCTTTGCAACGCACATGGTGCAAGGTGGTGCAGACCTTAGAGCAGTTCAGGAAATGCTCGGGCATAGTTCAATAACTACAACAGAAATTTACACGCACCTGGATAGAGATTATCTCAAGTCTGAAATCCTATCCCATCACCCTAGAAGTCTTGCTCTTAATCGATAATCTTGTCGATGTAATCAGAGTTTAACAAGCGGAGAGCCCCCATATATTTAAGTCTGAAAGTTACAAGGTCACCAACCTTGTAATTCCTACTGCTATCTCCCAGATCGATGATCAACATATCCGAGCTGGCTCCGGTGATTGTAATCCGATCGTCATCAGGCATGAGGTAGTCTGTAGAAATATCCAGGAGACCAATATCGAGAATTGCGCGATAAGAGGTCTTCCCGTAATCAGCTTCATCCACTTCATAAAATTCACCGCTTGGGTTGGCTTCCAACTCACCAACAGGAACCACCGGCTTTTTAGTGATTTCAATAATCTCTGCGTAAAGCCTAAACACATCTTGTTTCATTCCTTCAATTGGCTCATTCTCAAAAAGATTATTTCCAAAATAAAGGGTCTCTCCTACGCGAAAGTGATTAATCCCTTTAGGCACTTGCTTTCTGTAAAGCAACGGAATCACAACTGAAGTACCTCCGGTTACCCAAGGGATTTTTCGATCGAATTTGGCCTCAATCAATTGTTTATAAAGGCTCAGCTGTACGAGTTTATCAGGTGAAGGCATAACTCCATGCATGCAATTCAGGTTGGTTCCAATTCCTGTAACCTTAATGTTGGGAAGCTTGAAAATCGAACCGTAAAAATCGATCAGATTATCTCCGAGAACACCTTCACGCAAATCGCCCATCTCAATCATAATAATGACCTTGTGCAATTTATCTTGTCTCACGGCTTCTTCACTCAACCATTTGATGGTCTGAAATTCCGTATTGAAACTCGCATCTGCATATTTCACCACATCAGGAATACTTCTCTTTGCTGGTGGCTTTATGTAAACGGTGTCAATGTTGTCGGGCGCTAGCTCTTTCACGAGCTTCAGATTACTAATCCGCGCATCACAGATTTCATTAATTCCCAATTCAATCAACAACTTAATGTAATTGCGATTTCCGCAAAGCATCTTGGACACAATAGCCCACTGAATGCCGTATTGCTTGAAAAGATCATCAAGAAAATTGTAGTTATGTTGTAGTTTCTCTTTGTAAAGTTTTATAAAAGCCATGGGCTAAATTTTAATATTCCTGGGGATGTCGTGTGGAAGTCTTGTCAATAATTCATAATTCAGTTGAGTACTTAACTCTCCAAATGCAGAGACACTTATTTCAACATTCTTTTGTTTTCCAATGAGTATTACCTCATCTCCAGGTTTCACATTGTCGACATCCGTAACGTTAATAGCAATGCAATTCATGTTGACCATACCCACTACAGGTACGCGTTTTCCGTTGATTAAAGCTCGTCCGGTGTTGCTCAACCCACGCGTGAAACCGTGGGCATATCCTATTGGAAGCAAGGCTATGGTCATGTCGCTTTGGGCCAAAAAGGTTGTTCCGTAACCAATAAACTCACCATGAGACACATTTTTCAAGCTCATTACCTTGCTCTTCCAGGTAATGATTCTCTTCAGTGGCCCACCTTTCTCGAACTTATCCTTTATGTATTCTATAAAGACTTCTCTCGAAGGCCAAAAACCGTATTGCAAAATTCCAATTCTCACCATATCCATCTGCATCTCGGGCATTCTGATGGCTGCTGCAGAACAACATGTATGACGTTGTTCGGGCGTCAAACCATTTGACTCAAAAAAGCTGAGCATCTCGAGATAAATTTCCTTTTGTCTGGTATAGCGCACATAGTTGGCGATGCTCTCTGCTCCGGCATAATGCGTGCACAGACCTTTAAAAAACAGGTGATCCCGGTTTTCGTTCAAAATACGCGCTACTTCTTCCAGGTCTTCACGTTCAAAACCGGTGCGATTCATACCCGTTTCAAGCTCGATATGGAGGATGGCTTTTTTGTCGATTTCACGGGCCACCTCTAGGGCCTTGTGAAGCCTTTCAAAATCAAAAACAAAGAATTCAACTTTGTTTTCTATGCACCAGCGCAGTTGATGTGGATCTACGTAACCCATCACCAAAACAGTAGTGGGAGTACTGGCGACCATTTTTACCCGGACGGCTTCATCTGCACTGTATACAGAAAAGTGATTCACTCCGCATTCTTCAGCCAGCGGAATAAAGGACTCGATTCCATGACCATAGGCGTTTCCTTTTACTACCGATGAAAAGATCACGCCTTCATTCAGGAATTCACGCAAAAACATAATATTGTTTTGCAAGGCACTCTTGTCGAGCAAGATTTCTGAAGAGTGAATTGTCATTTGGCCGAGGCTAGTTGAACAATTGAGTAGAACATATTAACTCCATCCATCAGCACATTGTCTGGAAAGTCGTACTCCGGGTGATGAAGCGAGGGACAGTCTTCACCTGCTCCCAGACCGAACATAGCTCCCGGAAATTTTTCAGTAAACAATCCAAAATCTTCTCCCCATTTGAACGGATACCTGGTTTCCTCTAATTTAAGATTATTATCCTTTGCTGCATTTTTTATGATCTCAACAGCCTCTGGAACATTTCGATTGGCGTAAAAAGTTTCAACACAATCACGATCAATTTGCAGATCCATTCCAGCGCAGCAATCATCTACAATTTTATTCACCTTGTCCTTCAGCTCTTCCATTTTCTGGTTGTTCCATGCGCGGAGCGTGAGGTGAACCTCGCCATAACCCGCTGAAGTTCCATAGGCTTTTTCTCCAAGAGTCGCATACACCGGAGTTACCAGAGAAAAATCTTTAGAATCGACATGGTTGTTGGAGAGTTCATCTGCCTTTACGATGATGTGAGCTATAGCCATTGCCGGATTCACACCCTTCTCTGGTTCTGCAGCGTGGGACGTTCTGCCTTTCAGCTTAAAAATCATACTGGTGGCAGCAGCGGTGAAGGATCCTTCTCTCACCATTATCTGTCCTTTATCGTAGCCAGGCAAATTGTGCAGAGCAAAAACAAGGTCGGGCTGAAGCGATTTAAAATCAGGATCTTCAATGACCTTTCTAGCCCCGATACCCGTTTCTTCTGCGGGCTGAAACACAAGCGAAACTCTTCCTCTATCCAGCGGAAATTCGTTGAGCTTTTTTGCCAGACCCAATAAAATTGTGAGATGACCATCGTGGCCACATTTATGAGCGACACCAGAGTTTTTGGAGCCGTGCTCGATATCCATGTTTTCTTCAATGGGCAGGGCATCGATATCGGCCCTGATCAAAACATGCGGGCCCTCTTCCTTAAAGTTAAAATGGGCCAGGACTCCAGTGTTTGCAACATTTTGAACATCATCAACACCAAAGTCTTTCAGAAACTTTAAAATTCGTTTCTGAGTTTCGAATTCATTTTCAGAAAGTTCGGGGTGAGCATGAAATTCGCGTCTGATGCGCGTCAACTCTTCCTCCATTCCTCACTGGTTTTTCTTCAATCTCATCTCGAGATATGGATTCGTGAAACCAACTTTTTCGTAGAGAAACTTTGCGGGATTGTCAGCTTCTACATGTAGCGCAATATCCCCTTTGGTGCGCTCTATGGTTTCTTTCATGATTTTCTTGCCGATTCCCTTACCGCGATAATCAGAATGTGTAGCAATGTAGACGAGAATATTTTCGGGAATGTATCCACTCATTCCGGTTTTGTTGATCACCACACAAGTTACAATTTTGTCGTCATCTTTTCCAACCAGCACCAGGCCACCTCTTCCAGGTCTGTCGCTCAGGGCGTACTCCAAAGCCTTCATTATATCCTCTTTGCTATCTCCGTATTTATCGAGATGTTCATAGAGGAAATCCACGATCTTTTGTTTTTCCAGCGTGGTAACTGTGTCGATAGCCGATAAAAATTCAATGTTCAATTCCATTTGAAGGGCTTTGAAGATTTAAGAATGTTGATATTCAAGTAAATTTAAAAATTCCCAAAGTCACCACCGAAAAGAACAGTGACAAATTTCTACCATTCCAGGGCCAGTATGCGCGAATCGAGATTCCAATCGGCAATGAGTTTCTTGAACTCTTTTACATTCTTGTCAGGCACAACAAGATAATGCAAGCCCTTTTTTTGCTTGGCGTATGCATCAAACAGAAGCCATTTTTTATGCGTTTCATCAGTGCTGAGATCATCAGCGTATTCTTCCAGGGAAAAGATGTAGTGGCATCCTTTTGTTTCGGCAATGACATCGGGAGTAAAGCCTAGCTCTGAACCTTTAAAAACAATCTTCTTAGGATCCTCATAGCCTCCAGCCAAAGAATTTAGAACATTAAAGCCCTGTTCTTTGAGGAAGTTGATGACGGATTTAAGCTGTTGTTGTTTATTAAAAGGAGCATTGGCTGTTGTCATATTTTAAATAATGCCTGATTGAGTGAGTGACCAGAGCTTTTGCTCTTTCAAATTGGAGTATCTACTCCACTTGGTCGATTTGTTAGATTTTGATGTTTGCTTGCTAGCTTTTGGCCCGCCAGCTAAGGCTTTTCCAGATTTTAAAGGATTCATGTTGTTATTTTAAGAAAATTAATTTCTGTCGAAACAAACTTAAACAATTCTAACCTTAAATAAAAACACGTTTTGTAGGAGTTCTCTGAACCTGCAGTCATTCAATCGACCTATGTGATTGTTTTTCCGACAGTTCGGGCGCAATTAGAGGAGCCGCATCCACCTCTGAAATATCCATATACTCCAAAAGCAGTAGAATGGCGTCTTTGAGCTCGTCAAGTTTGTTTCCAGGCAAACTTTGCAATTTGGCAGAAAGCTTCTCATGCATCAATGGCGGGACATTATTCACACAATCAACGCCCTTTGAAGTTATTGTAATAAAAGACATTCGTTTGTCTTTTCGGTTGGGCAGTCTTGCAACGAGGTTCTTTGCTTCGAGCCTGGAAATTATTCCAGTGACCGTGCTCGCATTTAGGTTCAGAAACTTTTTTATTTCCGTAGAAGTGGATCGATAGTCTTCCTTGTCGTTGAGATAATTCAAACACAAGAGCTGAGGAATGCTAATACCATACTCCTTTTCGATACGTTTGCTTTCAAGGTTTATAGACCTTACGATCTTCCTGATGTTGATGAGAATTTCTGTGTATTCCATTTTTTTTGTTTCTGCAGAAACAAAATTACTGAAGAATTCATTTAGCTTGTCGGTCTAATTGCAATTTTGCCGTGAATTTTCTCAAATACGATTATTCTACATTTGAAACATTTCTCACTTGAATCACTTGTAGAAAAGTTGAATACGCCAGATAAACAAAGGATATGCACCAGAAATCGCGCGACATCACATTCACCAACAAAAACGGGATTGAGCTTTCTGCTCACCTGGAATTTCCGGCAGACAGCAAACCAGCTGCATTTGCCATTTTTGCACACTGTTTTACCTGTAGCAAAAACCTGCTTGCGGCAAAAAATGTAACGCGGTCCATGGCTCAAGAAGGCATTGCCGTTCTGCGATTTGACTTTACAGGCCTTGGGGAGAGCAAAGGAAATTTCGAGGATTCCAACTTTTCATCGAATGTGTCCGACTTAATTTCAGCCGCGGAGTTTCTGGAGAAGGAATTCGAAGCTCCTCAAATTATCATCGGCCACTCTCTGGGAGGAGCTGCTGTAATCTATGCAGCCAGCAAGCTCGACAGCATCCGCGCGGTGGCAACTGTTGGCGCGCCTTCGAGTGTGGACCACGTAACCCATCTGATCGAGGGAAAAGTTGATGAAATTGAGGACGAAGGAGAAGCTGACGTGAAAATCAGCGGTAGGAAGTTCACGATCAAAAAGCAATTTTTGGAAGACATCAAAAGCAAGAACCTGAAGCAGGTGATGTCTGATTTTCGAAAGCCAATCCTGATCATGCATTCACCTCAGGATGAAATTGTAGAGGTTAAAAACGCAGCTGAATTGTACGACATGGCCTGGCACCCAAAAAGCTTTGTCTCCCTGAACGGTGCAAACCATTTGCTCAGCAAAAAGAAGGACTCGCTCTACGTGGGCCAGGTAATCGCCAGTTGGAGCTCGCGATATGTGAGATTTGAGAAAGAAGAAGACGAAGCACTGAATACAGACCACCTCGTGGTTGCCCAATTGACCAGTGAAAACAAATACACTACAACGGTAAAAGCAAGAAACCACAGCTTCTTGGCAGACGAACCAGAATCGGTTGGCGGTGATGACCTGGGTCCGAATCCTTACGATCTACTCGCCTCAGCATTGGCCACCTGCACTGCCATGACCATTAAAATGTATGCCGACAGAAAAGAATGGCCTCTTGAACAGGTAAATGTGCATGTCGACCATAAAAAATCGCATAAAGCGGATTGCGAAAGCTGCGAGAAAAAAGAAGCCAGGATTGATCACTTTATGCGGACGATCGAGGTTGATGGTGACCTCACCGATGAGCAATGCTCTCGAATTTTGGAAATCGCTAACAAATGTCCGGTACACAAAACTCTTGAGACCGAAAATTTTGTGGACACTGTGATGAAACTGAACAGCGAAGAAGAAAAATAGGTGAATCACTCACGAATAAGATGTAAGCCAAAACAACTCCTTCCCTACCTTTGGGCCCGCAAAATAATCCAGCATGAAATTATTCAACTCTTTTGCTCTCCTACTTGGAGCGATGGTTCTCTCATCGAGCATTTCGCTAGCTCAAACTGACATCAAAGTGATGAGCTACAATCTGCTCAACTTTCCCCAGGGAGACATGCCTAACCGGGTAGACACGCTCAAAAAAATTGTTGATTACTACGAACCAGACTTGCTTTTGGTACAAGAATTAAAAGCCGAAAGTGGCCTCGATCAAGCAACTCTAGCCTGCAACGAAATGCTCGATGCGAACTACCTTCAAGGTGAGTTTTTGCCTCAGCAGTCAAATCCCGGGACTTCATGGCCTTTGCAGCAAAACCTTGTTTACAACTCAGAGATGTTCACTCTAAAGAGCCAGGATTTCATACAAACATTTGTAAGAGACATCAATGAGTTTGTGCTTTACCTAAACGATGAAGAGCTCGAAAACGGAGCCGACACTACTTTTATCAACGTTTATGTGGCTCACCTAAAAAGTAGTCAGGGAAATGAAAACGAAGAAGCTCGTGCTTCGATGGCTCAGTATTTTGTAGACCACCTCAACGAGCTCCCATCCAATACGCACGTTCTTTTGGGTGGAGATTTCAACCTCTACACAAGTACCGAAGAAGCTTATCAAATTTTGCTTGATGAAAGCAACAATATTGTGTTGGAAGACCCCATTGACAGCCCTGGAAATTGGCACAGCAGTGCTTACCCTAACAAGGATATTCTCACACAGTCAACTCGATCCAGTCAAATTTATGGTGATGGTGCCGGAGGTGGAATGGATGACAGATTCGATTTTGTTTTGCTCTCAGAGTCGCTGATGAATCCATCCTCAAGTCTTCACTACTCCGCGGGAACTTACCTCGCGCTGGGCAACAACGGAGAGTGTTATAACAGTGACTTGCTCGATTGCATGAGCGGCAATGAAGTTCCTGAATCTGTGATTCGCGCACTTTATTACATGAGCGACCATTTGCCCGTAGTTCTTGAGTTAACTACTGAAGTAACTATTGGAATTGAAGAGCAACTGCAGGCCGGGCAGTCAATCGACCTCAACTTTAACCGCGAACTGAATTCACTCACCATCCAAAGCAGCGAAAACATCAAACAGCCAAGTCTTCATGTTTACGATCTGAGCGGGCGGCTGATAGAAAGTCGCGAGATAGATTTCATTCCAAAGGGTAAATCGCAGAGCGTGAAATTGAAAAACAGCGATTCTGGGTTTTACATTGTCAGGATTTCGGGCAGCGGAATGCATGCGACCAAAAGAATTGTCCGCTAGAACGGGTAACCAATTCCGAGGTTTAGATTGACTCGCGGGCGATAAGGTGTGAACTCATTGTCGTTCATCTCCGCGATGGTTCTTTTGTAATCGTTGTACTCAGTTTTTGGCTCCCAGGCCCATCGTTCACCAGGCACCTTGGCTGGGTCCTTCAGTTGAACACCAAAGTCGAATCGAATCAGGAAAAAGTCGAAATCGAGCCGAATTCCGAGGCCTGTTCCAATCGCAATTTCTCCGAGGAAATCTTCAGAGAAACCACTACCCGGACGAAGCTCTTCCTCCTCAATGAGCCAAATATTTCCGGCATCTACAAAAAGAGCTCCTTCGATGGTGTTAGTGAGGCCAAAACGATACTCAACGTTAGCAGAAATCTTAATTTCTCCAATGTTGTTGTAAGTCGTGAGCGCAGTAGAGTCACGAAATGATCCTGGCCCCAAAGTTCGGGCTTGCCACGCTCTAATCCCATTGGCACCTCCGGCAAAAAATGCTTTCTCGAATGGCAATCGACCGAGGTTTGCCAGTGGCTGGCCATAACCACCTGCTATCCTATAAACCACGGTGTTTTTCTCGTTGTAGTTTTTGTAGTATCTGAAGTCGTTTTCCAACTTCCAGTACTGTGCAAACTGAATGTTTAGTAAGCGATAAGACCCGGCCTCATCTGGCTGCACATCACTAGCACTGAGAATTCCTCTTAACGTATTTCCGGCAAATTCTCCACTGATCTTGTTGTACGAATAAGTTCGTTGGTTAGCTCTTCGCTGGGTGTTGTTCACCCAACTAATTCCGGAGCTTGCAATCAGGTGATCCTGATAACTAGTGAGCAAAAACTGGTCGTTAATTTCTTCGAGTCGCTGCTGGAAAAGGTCGCTCTTTTGAATTTTAATGACACTCAAACTCAACGGATCAATAAAAATGTTTGAACCTTCACTTTCGGTGAACTTGTAACTCATACGAAACTGCGATACAGTGCGCTCGTAGTCGGGGCGTGTCTGATAATTAAATTCAGTAGAAAAAGTGGTTGTCGGGTTATTCGTTCTCGAGATTTGCCGCAGACTCAACGGAAAAAGTCGATTCACCTTTAGAGAAACCTCTGGACCGATCTCAAAAGTATTCAGACTCAGGTTGTCTTGTACAGAAGACGTGTTCAGCTCTTGCTCGTCATCCGTTTCCGTGAGCAGTTGCTGAGCCTCAAAACCCGTGTTCAGGCGAATGCTCAATTCCTCACCACCTCGAAAAATATTTCTGTGTTGATATCCTAAATTGGCCTGAATTCCCAGAATTCCTTCGCGGTTGGTTCCCCGAGTTTCCACGCTCAAGGTTTGCTTCTCGGCAGGACTCAGATAAATATGACTTTCCAAAATCTGTCTGTCGGCAAATTCATCCACCACTTCGAACTGAATGTTAACAGAGCGAAAAACCCCGAGTTGATTGAGCCTTCTGTAAGTGGCAGACACATCATCCTTTTGATACATGTCACCCTCAAAAATGAAGATGTTGTAGTAAAGCTGCTCGGGCTTTATTCCAAGCGTTTTGTTGTACAGAAATTTCACCCCACGGTGCTCAGTGGTGTCCGTTGCACCGTAACCTGGATCAATCGGATTGTAATCGGTGTGGACGAAGACCTTTCCAATGTAATATCGTTTATGTTCCTGGGCGGAAAGACTATCGGCAACATCGCGCACTTGTGGAGTCCTCAAAATCAACTCCACATCCACCTGATGATCGCCCACAGCACTGTCGGCCTGATAAATAATGTAATCCTTCGAGAATCGATAATAACCGCGATTGTTAAGGTAGTTCGCGATTCGCTCGCGTTCATCGTCAAATCGACTCACCTTAAAAATCTCGTTGCTATCAAGAATCGACTGTCGTACGATCAGGTCTTCAACACGCTGAATATTTTCGTCTTTAATGACGTACTCCAGATTGCGAAGTCGATAAGGTCGCTTTGGGACAACACGGTAAGTCAGTTCAGCCCTGGAGCTGTCTTTAGAATATTTTAAGCTGTAGTCAACTTCGTTGTTAAAGTATCCCTCTTTGGTGAGAAAAATATTCAGTTGTTCAATCGATTTTTCAGCTTTTGCTGTATCGAACACCGCGGGAGGTTCGCCCACATCGTACTTAAATCTGCCCCACCCGGTTGTAAAATCGCTGTCTAGTGGCTCCTTGCCTTTACGTTCGCGTCTTTCATTTCTGCGCTCTCTACGCTCGGCTTTCTTTTGGTGCTTGCGCTCTACAAAGTCCTCACTAAAAAGATTGTAGGCCCACAAGTGAAACTTGAAAAAAAGAAGAATCCTGCGATTTGGCCTGGTTTTCAAAACAGGCTCCATCTCATCTTTAGAAACATCAAATTCACCTTCAGATTGGCTCACTTTGATATCCTGTTTCTTTAGAAAAATCTGATCATCGGCAAGTCTGCGAGTTGGATTACAAGCGCAAAATACTGCCAGAGAGAAAATCAGAAATATGTAAAGGCCTTGTTTCCGCAAAGGGCAGGGACTTGAATTTGTTAATTTCGCAAAGCTAAGAATTCGTCAATCTTACGTGAACGGCTAAATTCGCGATTTACTACACAAGCTTCGAACCAGGTGATCTCTAAAAGTCTCATAAAAAAAATAAAATCTCTCCAGCAGAAGAAATTTCGCAAAGAAATGGGACTCTTCGTGGTGGAGGGTGTGAAAATGGTTGAGGAACTTCTTAAGAATGAATTTGACTGGCAAGCCGAAGAAATCATTGTAAGAGAAGATTATCCGGTTCATGATTGGCTTGAGGACATTCAATTTCTGACTGCTTCGAAGAAAGATATGGAACGCATGAGCGGGATGAAAACAGCCCCAGAAATGATTGTTGTGGTGAAGAAAAAAGAAACACAGGCAGGTTCATTTTTGGAAAACAACTGCATAGTTTTAGACGGCATTAAAGACCCTGGAAATTTTGGTACCATCATCCGGACAGCAGAGTGGTTTGGAATTCGTCACATCGTTTGTTCTGAAGAAACAGTGGACCTCTACAATCCAAAAACGGTTCAAAGCACCATGGGATCGATCTTTCGTACCGAGGTTTTCTACACAAGCCTGCCGGAGTTCATTCAAAGCTTTCGCAAGTCTGGCGGTAAATGCTATGGCACGACCATGCACGGCCAAAGCCTTTACGAAACAGATTTTTCAGAGAGAACGGCAGTAGTTATCGGTAGCGAATCTCACGGCATGAGTGAGCAAACCATGCAAGCTGCAGACGAAATGATTGCCATCCCCGGAGCAATTGGAGCCGAATCTCTCAACGCGGCCATGGCTGCAGGAATCGTTTGCTCTGAATGGTTTCGAAAAAAAGGAAACGCCTAGCTCAGCTTTACTGGTTCGTCTTTTGAAGACTCAAGCTTGTTGATAACGGGGTTGGCGTACATCTGGAGCAAAAGCTCTTTCACCATTTTGTTAAAACCTTCACGAATTGGAAGCTTTTTCTGGAAAATCGACATCTGAATCACCTTGCTTCGGATGTAGTTTCTGAAGGCAATGCGCTGCAAATTGGTGTAGTGCTCCTTGTACTTGCGAGTGCCATGAAGTACATCGTAAGCTATGTAGTTCGATGGCCAAAGCTTGTAGATATCGTGCATTTGACGATCGATTGCAGCAGCCAGAGATTTTATCTTGTCGTTTTTGTTGTCGATGTCTTTTAGCGCTTCGATTCTGCGTTTCAAGACAGTACCTACCGCGATGTTGACTCCACCTTTGTGTCCAGTGAGTCCCTTCATCATGCTCTTGAAATCTTCTCCCTCTTGCTTCTTGTACTCGCCTGTTTGCTTTATCGAGAGCAATTCGTGAACCTTAAACAAATCGCACGGATCGTACTCATAGCTCACTACCGTAGGCAAAATATTCAATGAGTGAAGTTTGTCTTCAATCGTTCCTTCGCCAGACATCGTCAGCATTTTGAGCAATCCACTGGCTGTGCGATCATCGTTGTCCTTCGAGCGCCCTTCTTTGTGCGCAATCCAGATCGATGTATTTTCTTCGACTATGGTTTTGCGGATGTAAGCGGAAAGTCGCTTAGAGTGAAGAAGCATCTCCTTCGGATTCACGTTTCTATTGACGATAAAATTCTTGTTGAGCCGAACCACATCGTAAATCAACGGGTTTTGAAGAAGATTGTCACCAATGGCGATTTGAGTGGTTTTGTATCCTTTTTCGAGCAGGCTGACATTCAAAAGTGCACTGTCCAAAATAATGTCACGATGATTCGAAAGAAAGAGATAAGATTCATCTTTCTTGAGGTTGTCCATGTTTGTGAAGGTGAGTCCACTGGTTGTCATTCTGGTGATCACCTTAAATGCAGGACCGGAAATATTTTCCTGGAAGTCGTCTACACTTTTCACCTCGCTGAGCATCTGCCGCGTGTCCTCTTCGCTCAGGTCGGGATACAACCAATCCATCACCTTGTAGAGCAGTGGTTCTTTGAGCAACCTCTCGACTACCTCAGGAACCTCTTCATCAGTGTATGGGCGAATGTCGCTGAAATCGTTTACATCAATCATCACAAATCTTTCTGAAATTGGAGCTAAATTACACAAATTCGAAAACCACAATTCACGTTCGTTTCCAGAGCAGATTTATTCCGGCCTCCAAGTAGTTTAAGTCACTACATTTGCAGCGAAATGGATTTTAAAGACCTCAAAGTTACGCGTGAGTTTTTGAACGCGCTCGATGATGCCGGTTTTGGTGACCCCACTCCGGTGCAGAAAAAAGCGATTCCAAGAGTTCGCTCAGGCCGCGACTTGATTGGTATTGCTCAAACAGGAACGGGAAAAACTGCTGCATACCTCCTACCTCTACTTCAGGAAGTGAAGTTTGCCCAGGGCACCGAACCGAGATGCCTGATTTTGGTACCAACCAAAGAGCTCGTTCTTCAGGTTAACGACCACATAAAAATGCTCACGACTTACACCGACATCAGGTCTGTAGCACTTTACGGTGGCGTTGGCCCAAAGAGTCAAATCGAAGAGCTGGAAAAGGGAACCGACATCGTAGTGGCTACGCCTGGCCGATTGATGGACATTTATCTTAAAGGTGGACTGGTCACCAAAAAAATTCGTTTCGTAGTGCTCGATGAAGCCGATCGCATGCTCGACATGGGCTTTATGCCACAGGTCCGCAAAATTCAGGAAGTGATTCCGAGCAAACGTCAAAACTTGCTTTTTTCGGCTACTTTCCCAGAAAAAGTAGAGCGCTTTGCAGAGGAGTTTCTGGACTTCCCCGATCGGATCGAAGTATCACCTCCATCTACTCCGGTGGAAACGGTCAAACAACAGCTTTACGAAGTTCCCAATATCAAGTCGAAGCTAAACTTGCTGCTTCACCTCTTGCTAGATGAAAAGGAATTTTCGAGAGTTTTGATTTTTACACGCACCAAAGAAATGGCGCAGAACACCGGCAAGTTTTTGGAAAGGAAAATTGAAGGTGGGACGAGAATTATTCATTCCAACAAGGCTCAAAATTCCCGAATCAATGCACTGAACGACTTTCGAAAGGGAGACGTCAGAGTCTTGGTTTCGACCGATGTTTCTGCACGTGGAATAGACGTTCAAAACGTCAGTCACGTGATCAACTTCAGCGTTCCGAGAGATTATCAGGATTATATTCACCGGATTGGTCGCACTGGAAGAGCACTTCAGGCTGGCACGGCCATCACTTTTGCTGACATGGCCGAGCTGTGGCACATCGAAAAAATCGAGGATCTCATCAAACAACAAATTGAGCGACTTGAAGTACCTGCTGAAGTAGAATTAATACGAACGCCTACTGGCGAAAGACAGGATCAGCTCCGTGAAATCGATCACCTGAAAAGACGCGAAGACCCTACTTTTAAAGGGGCATTCCACGAAAAGAAAGGCAAGATTGCCGCTCGCGAAAACAAACGAAAAGGCAAGCGCCCACCTCGTTCGAGAAAAAAGCGCTAACAGCTAATCAACGTATTTTTTCTTCACCACGAGCATGTAGAAATCATTACCGAGCTCCATGTAGCCCTGGTCGTAGCAGAAGAAATAAGTGGATCCTCTGCGTGATGTGAAAGTGTTAGTCAGGTAATTGAACTTGAAACCAGCTTCGAGCATCTGCTCTCGATGAACTTTTGTCTTTTCATGCTTATTAAGCCGGGCGAGTATATTCCTGTTTTTTCTCAATCGAAGATTCACTTTTCTGGTAAAGTTTGAAAGCTCTCTGTTATTCTCGTAGTGGTAGGTATTCCGGCAGTGATCGTCACAAAACTTTTTGTCGGATCTTCCTTTCAAAGGTTCACCGCAATGCAGGCAAGTAGCTGTTTCCATGGTGGGCCAATTTTGTTCAGGCATAGGCTAATCCCAGTCTAAGGGAATCACCTATTTTTTCAATTTCAGTAAAGTACATAAAAATAGGGAAAAGTGTCACTCTATATTTGTACTGGATTTAACCAATCCACGGAAACAAAGCGAGTTATCCTCAGAGATAACGTTCAGAGTAATGTTTTCATAGTTAGTATTTTTGGTTAAGGTGTTAAGTATGTGGAACCCCTGTGTCAAACGTGCCACAGGGGTTTCTTTTTTTTAGAAGACAATCAGAAAATCAAGATATAAAGACGTTTGAAACCACCCTTAAGGGAAGTCCTGGAAAAAATCAGGCTTGTCCTGTCTAACCTAGCAAGGAGGTAAACCGCAAAGGATTACCTCCTTTTTTTATTGGCCGTCATCTGAGTCATCATCTCCGTCTGCCGAAATAATCAAAACTGTCAAACCTGTAAGTAACAGTACAGCCGGCAAGCCCTTTCCCGTTTTCTCAATAGTCACATAAGAGCCTGGAGATTCTTCTGGTAAGTAAGGCAATGCGCTAACAGAACTGTAAAGCTCATATTCTTTAAAATTTGCTTCAATACCCCATACATCTGAAAAGTCCTGACTTCTGGCAATTCTCAGATGCACTCCGAATGTCATCGCTTCATAACCAAGCGGCTCTACTACGGCATTGTACATCACGCCTCCTTCACCCCAAACTCTTCTTTTCCCATGGTAGGTGAACTTCTCTGACCGAAACCAAACTGTGAATGGTCGTCTTCGTACCTCCAGATACGCACCTGGTGGTATGTAAGCTATCGATGGATCCCGTGTGATCCTGCCTCTAGCCCGACCAGTTGAAGACTCAAAGTCGTCAAAATCTATTGAAGAAGAGTTTGTTACCAGATCGATTTTTGCATCTCCATGTAAGTTACCTTTAACCTTATTGTTTTGGGTAAAAACGGATGACGACAGGTCGACAAATAAATCTTGACTTGACTGGTTGTAGATTCTCGTAGTCACCAGCATATCTCGCCCACCAATTTCAATGGTCACCTTGACATCATTCTCCTGAATCAGATAATGGTCGGTTCCTTCTTCAGCGGGTACATCGCTTGTCAGGGAGACGTACTGATAATTAGTGCAACTCGAAAGTGTAACAACCGGAAATAGAAGTAATAGTAGAATGCGAAGCATAGTATTCTTTTTTTGGTGTACCCAAAAACATCAATGATTATGCCTCTGGCCACCTAGCCCACCAGGACTAAGCTTTGGACACTTTTCAAAGCGAAAAAACTACCTGCTCTTCACCTCTTCTCGCATTCTGAACCTGATGATTATGGAGGAAGTGATAGTAAGACCTGCAATCAGGTAAATCGCATATTCCACTCCAAAAGCATCTGCCGTAATTCCAGAAATAATGGCTCCAAACGCGTAACCCAAATCGCGCCAGAGGCGAAAAGTACCGATGCTCTCAGCTCTTTGATTGGGACTCGTAGCCTGTGCAATTGCCGATAAAAACGTGGGATAGACCATTGCAGTGCCAAGACCGAGAATCACGCACAGGCCTGCAAGCACATAAAACTGACTGCTGAGAGGAATGAAAAAAATCGCAATTCCCTGCGCGAGCATTCCCCAGAAGAGCATTTTCTTTTTGGAGTATACGTCAGACATTCTTCCTGTGAAAAGCTGCCCAATTCCCCAAACGGCAGGGTAAATAGCTGTGATGATTCCCACGCTTTCGTTGTCGAAACTCAAAGACACGAGAAGGATTGGAAGCAGTCCCCAAATCATTCCGTCATTCAGGTTATTCACCAGTCCGGCCTGAGTAATCGAACTGAGCGTCTTATCCTTTAAGGTAGTGTCCCAAAAAACACTTTTGAGATCAACGGTTTTATTACTGGAGCTTTCCTTTTCCACAAACTTTCGGGTGTCTCGCACCCATATTATAGAAAGCAACAAGCCGACTACAGAAAGTACAATCCCAAGGTAAAAGGGATACGGTGTAACACCATAACGATCGGCAATCCATCCCGTGAAAAAAGCTACAATCCCCACGGCTAGATATCCTGAAAATTCGTTGAGTCCCATGGCCAGGCCTCTGTTCTTTTCTCCCACCAAATCGATTTTCATCACTACTGTGCTGCTCCAGGCAAAACCCTGACTGACTCCCAGAAGCACGTTCGCGAAAATCACCCAGTTCCAGCTCGGAGCATAAATCAAAATGAAAGGTATTGGCAGAGCAACAACCCAACCGATGACCAACATCGTTTTTCGGCCATAACGGTTGGCGAGCTTACCAGTGTAGTAATTGGCGAGTGCCTTTGCTATTCCGAAGGCGATGATAAATGAAAGGATTGCAGTTTTGGATGCCACTCCAAATTCCATCTCGGCAAACTGAGGAATGATCGTCCTCTCCATCCCCACCATGCCACCTACGAATGCGTTGACGATGACCAGAAGAGTAAATTGGAGCCAATTCTCCTTTAGACCGAGATTTACTTCCTTCGACACTATTTACTGTTTAGAGGAGGCAAAATTAAGATTAATCATTCTGTGGAGCAGTTACGAGTGTTACGAATTGACAGGAACACCACATTCCTCATCACTTAACTTTTTCAATAATAGTTGATCGAGGATATCATTCAGCCCTTGGCCAAATTGTTTTACTGAATATTCTTCCTTCGTTCTTAGGGCATTCATCGAATACTTACCATACAATTCACTATCCATTGTATGAAACCTCTCAATACCTTCACAAAAATCATTGGAATTATTGCAAAAGAATCCGTTTTCACATGGCGTTACAAACAAGCAATTTTCACCAACAGGACTTGCCAGCACAGGCACCCCGCAGGATAAATACTGCTTCACTTTAAAAGCAGACTTAGCTTTGTTGAAATCGTGATTTAACAATGGAGAAAGACCAACATCTAAAGCCGAAATTCGCTCATAAACTTCATCCTCGTTTATCCAGTCAATATTACCTGGAAACTCCAATTCAATATTTTCACGATCTTTCAAAGCCGACCTGATTTCTTCGGCATCCATTGGGTTTCTGATCCCCAAAATGGTCAGTTTTAATGGATAGCTTGAAGCCTTAAGAGCAGGAAGAAGTAATTCTGTAAAGCTCCTTTTATGACAATAGGCGGACAACGGTCCTTTATTCACACCAAAATCACCGACCCATCCAAGATGCAGAACTGAAGAGCTTTTTTCGATTGTTCTTTTTCTATGGTCGAGAACTGGTGATGTGAGTTTAAAAATATTGCTGTTAAACTGGTGAAAATGATTTTTCAAAAAGTCACTCCCGACAGTGCAGGCCGTGCATTTAGAGGCAAAGTGATAAATATTCTTCCCTTCGTATCTGATGTAATCCGCATCATCTGTATCGTAAAGCGTGTTCGTACTCCTAAATCGCAGTAACAGTTTCAGAAGTCTGGTATACAGACCGTTGTTGTGTAATTTATGGAATACAACTACAGATCTTTTCTTCCGGAAAAGGAGCACCTTGAAAAACACTAGGAGAAAGTAGCTCAGTTCATTGATCCGATATCCTGGATAAACGAAATCGAATGTTATGCCTCGATTCTGTTTTAGAAACTCAAGCGGATAGAGCCCACGACAACGAGCGCTTACACTTGTGGGATTGAAGCTCGAGAAAAAATAGATGTGTATACATCCGGAGGCATCCATAGAAAATAATCGCTAGTGAAATGTCAATTTATTAAAATCGAAAATAGACATTTCCCAAGACTACACGATACGACAAGTACAATTGCAGGCCGAAATACTTGGTTTGACTCAGGTTACAGGGCGGTAACCAACTCTGTCAACAACTCCGTCAGCTTCACCTCTGCCTTGCTGGCCACGGCAATGATTTCTTCGACATTCACCGGCTCCAGGTTGTCGGGGTCTCCGATGTCTGTGATTACTGAAATGCAAGCGCAGGGAACGCCCATGTGGTTGCAGGCAATCACTTCAGGAACTGTGCTCATGCCTACAGCATCAGCCCCAATATTTCGCAGCCAGCGATACTCTGCTCTGGTTTCAAGGTTGGGTCCCTGCACTGAGACGTAAACACCTTCGCGCAGATTGATTCCACAACCTTTGGCGTGCTTTTTCAGCTTTTCGTTGAGTTCTTTTGAATAGGGCTGGCTCATGTCTGGGAAACGCGGCCCGAGGTCATCGAGGTTTGGACCTCGAAGTGGATTCTCCGGCTGAAGATTGATGTGATCGTCAACGAGCATCAAGTCACCTTTTTGATATTCGAGGTTAACTGCTCCTGCAGCGTTAGAAAGCAGGATAGACTTTACTCCCAATACTTTCATCACTCGCACGGGAAAAACAATTTGATCCATTGAGTAGCCTTCGTAGTAGTGGTAGCGGCCCTGAAGTGCAACAACCTTTTTGCCACCCAGCGTTCCGTAAATGAGCTTTCCAAAATGGTACTCGACCGTAGCGATTGCGAAATGCGGAATGTTGGTGTAGCTTATTTCATGCTCTACATCGATCTTGTCTACTAACTTGCCAAGCCCAGTGCCAAGCACTATTCCAATTTCGGGAGCGTCAACTCCTTTAGATTTCAAATATTCAACCGTCTGTTGCAATTGGACCATCATGCTCATAAGTATTCTTTCTTTTTAACTGTCAAAAAGTTGGAAAAATAGCAAATCGAATCGAACCGCCCTTGAAACCGCTAGAGATGTTCTTTCAATTGGGTTTTCTGCAAGTCCTCAATGGTGTCTACATCTACCAATTCATCTACCAGAGCGTAAGAGAGGTTGTGTTGGTCTGCATCTTTCAGGCTAAACCTCAACACGTGTTCTGTGCTCCAGGGAATGTTCTTAAAAAGGCTCTCATGAAGTTCGTTCATCCCGATCAGGTAGTAACCTCCATCGTTTGCCGGTCCGAAAACCAGATCGTTCAATCGAAGCAATGAAAAAGCTTTGTCGAGAATTTGAGAGTTGATATCAAAGCAGTCTGTCCCGATTAGTACGGCTTGATCAATTCCATTTTTAAAAGCCCACCAGAACACATTCATCATTTTCTCGCCCAGATCTTTACCCGCCTGATACTGAACCTCAAAACCAAAATTATCTGCCAGAGAAATATCAAAGTCATCGGTGTAAAACACTACTACTCGTTCCCCGGTTTCACCGGCTCGGAGAAATGTATTTCGCAAAAGAATTTTATAGAGATCGAGCGCCTTTTGATTGCCAACAGCCTTTGCCAGTCGTGTTTTCACTTTTCCCAGCTCGGGTGGTTTCGCCATGATTAGAATGGCTCTGGATTGACGACTTTCACTCATAAGTTTTGACGCCATTAGTCAGCCACTTGCCCCACTTGTCGTTGTAGGGATGAATTTTGTTGGTAGTCGTGTCGCCCTGATAAACCGGCAGTTCCTGATTCATCCAGTAAAAAATGCCTCCGTACAAATTTTGAACGTTCGTATATCCTGCTTTCTGAAGTTGCTCTCCAATCTTGCCGCTTCGATAACCCACCGAGCAGTATATCACAATTGGTTGATCCTTTGGAATATCAGAAACACTACTCAGGTCGAAATCTTTGTAGCCCACGTATCGGGCATTTTTGATGTGAGACACCTCGTATTCTTCTCTCGCTCTCGAGTCGAGAAAAACAACGGTGTCGGCATCAAACTCAGATGGCTTTACAGTAGGCACATTTTTGTCCGCCATGCTCGAGGCCATCGCATCAAAAGTTTCGTGTTGAGAACAGCCCATAGCGGAGAAACCAAATATCATTGCGGCCGTAGCCAGGTTTTTAATCCGATTTTTCATTGCGGAAAAGGTAACACTTCAAATTTGAAAATCATCACTTTCCATTTAAGTTCCAGTCGTACTCTTTGTAGCTCACGCTAGCATCAGCACTGATTTCAGTTTTGCTGTATTTATTGAGCCAGTCGATCAAACTGCCATTTTTAGTAAAGTCCTCCTTGTACCATTCGAAAATCTTAGAAACGGCAACTGCGTTGGAAGTTATTCTGTTTTTCTCAGAATTATTGACAAATTCTGTTGTGAGCTTTTCGAGTTGCTGATCAATATTCTCTGCTGTAAAAGCGCGGTTACTCAACTTCGGACAAGAGATGGAGGCGCAGTTCACACCGAAGTGAATTCGCGGATCGCCAAAAGGCTTTCTCAGCATTTCATTCTCTATCTCGTTCAATGAAAAAGTGCGACTGCCAATTTTGATGAACTTCTTCTCGAAAGGCTTTTCGAGGTCCATAATTGATTTCAACGGATGATTCTCTGTCACCAGCTTGATGGCAAAGGCGTTGTAAGCGTTAATCCAATAAGCCATCTTTTCTTCATCACTCCAGTCTGATTGGGGAGTCATTTTTTGAAGAACGGTAATGTAACGGCTAAATCGCGGATCATTTTTAAACCCCGAGTAATCCACCATTCCGTCATTGCTCACATATTTTTGGAGAAGCTCATCCCAAACCTGATGCATTTGATTGGAGTCATCTTCAGCTCTGGCCAAATTCATAAAAGAAAATGCACTGATGAAAAGTGCTGCTAAAATCATTTTGGTTTTCAACATGTTATCAAATTTTTGTTTGATCAAAAGTAGTGGAGATTCGTCACGAATCGATCACGAAATCAAGGACGCTACATCACATTGCAGGCCAAATTTCACTGGAGAAATACCCCAGCTCCTTGCAAGTTCATCATTTTTCAATGAATTTCGCAGCGAACCGAAATAGAAAACAATGATTAAAGTAGGAATATTAGGTGCAGGTGCTATGGGAAGTGGAATTGCACAAGTGGCCTCGCAGGCAGGTCACAAGGTTGTGCTTTCTGACAAAAACACCGATGCACTGAAAACATCGCAGGAGAAGCTTTCAAAAATCATGAGCCGTCTGGTCGAAAAAGGTAAAATCGATGACAAGCGGAAAAAAGAAATTGAAGGCAACATTTCCTACACTGAAAATCTCGTTGACTTTTCGGAGTGCCAGTTGGTAATTGAAGCGATCGTAGAAAAAATCGATGTGAAGAAAGCGGTTTTTGAAAACCTGGAGGAAATCGTTGATGATGAAGCTGTGCTGGCATCGAACACCTCATCGCTGTCCATTGCTTCAATAGCTGCAGCTTGCAAAATGCCGGAGCGAGTAATTGGAATTCACTTTTTCAATCCTGCTCCGTTGATGCCTCTTGTGGAAATTATTCCAGCTGTTCAAACTTCTGACGAAACAACCAAAAAATCGCGTGTACTCATTGATTCCTGGAAGAAGAAAACAGTGCTCGCCAAAGACACACCCGGATTTATCGTCAACCGCGTTGCTCGTCCTTTTTACGGAGAAGCACTTCGAATCTACGATGAAGGTTTTGCCGATTTCGCCACTATCGACTGGGCCATGAAAGAAATTGGCGGTTTCCGCATGGGCCCGTTCGAACTGATGGATTTCATCGGAAACGATGTGAATTACGCAGTGACTGAATCAGTTTTCCAGGCTTTCTACAACGACCCACGCTACAAGCCATCATTCACTCAAAAGCGCCATGCAGAAGCAGGCTGGCTGGGAAGAAAAACAAACAGGGGCTATTACGACTATTCTGCCGATGCAAAAGAAGCAGAGCCAAACAAGGACAAGGAACTGGGAGAAAACATTGTTTGGAGAATTCTCGTGATGCTTATCAATGAAGCAGCGGATGCGCTTTATATGAATATCGCCTCCAGAGATGACATCGACCTGGCCATGACCAAAGGGGTGAACTATCCTAAAGGTCTCCTGAAGTGGGCAGATGAAAAAGGTATTGATCACTGCGTGGAAACGATGGATCGCCTGTATGACGAGTACCACGAAGATCGCTATCGCTGCAGCCCGATGTTGAGAAAAATGCAAAAGGACGGGAAGACGTTCTATTAGAATTACGAATTAATGATCATCCCTAATTAAGGTTAACCATTGGTCTATTGGAGATAAAGTAGAAATTGATCATTGCAGCAGCTTGACGCTCGTGTTCGGAGGTGCAGTGCCCGTGGTGTTTGAGATAAAGTTGTTTACCGGGCATTTTGAATTTATGCTATTAAAGTCCCAGCGGGACGACACTTTGGTAGATAATCGGTTTGTTGGAATTATGTGCTAAGTCCCAGAGGGACGACATTATGGTCTAAGAGTTATTTCGCACAAAGTCGCCACGTCCATAAATGCAAATTACCCGTTGCAATTTGCTTATTGCCGATTGCCCATTACCTAGCTACGCCCTAATCTTCTTCCAAAGCAAAACAATACCCACAGCACCTGTAGCAGCAATTACTGTTAGAATCCAGGCCAGAAGGTAGTTACTGTAAAGAAAGCTTCCGGTGGCAAAAAGGGCAGAATAAACCGTAGCACAGCCGATGACCATGCCTAAAATTTCGGCCGGTAGACTGCTGCCACTTGACGGCAAATCTTCAATATTCAAATCGGAATCGAGCTGACCACTGTTGTTTCTAAAGAGTTTCTTCCAGCCGCTTCCGTATGGTCTGATGAGCTTGTAAAAACTTAGGAGCTTATCTGTGTCAGTTGGTGGTGTGAGTAGCGTGGCCAGCACCCAACCTACTGTTGTAACTCCGAGACCAATTAGAAGCTCTTGCCAACTTTCGAGACCCGTATCGCTTCCGACCAAAACCAAGGCTACGATGAATGAAATCACCATTCCTGAAATCTCGCTGTACGCATTAATTCTCCACCAAAACCAACGCAGGATAAAAATCAATCCGGTGCCCGCTCCGATCTGCAACATAATTTGAAAAACATCCATCGCTGACTCTAAAAAAAGTGCCAGCACAGCTGCAAGCATCATCAACACCACGGTCGATATCCGACCAACCCAAACCTGATCTTTTTCTGAAGCGTCTGGATTGACAAATCGCACGAAAAAATCATTGACTACGTAACTACTTCCCCAGTTCAGGTGAGTAGAAATAGTGCTCATAAAAGCTGCGATTAGCGAGGCCACTACCAGTCCGAGCAACCCCGCAGGAAGGTACGTCAACATAGCTGGGTAAGCCATGTCGTGACCAAGCTTATTCAAAGGCACATCGGGAAAAGCCTTTTGAAGAGAAGCCAACCCCTCTCCTTCTATCGAGGTCATCGGAAAAACAATCAGCGAAGCAAGTGCGATGATAATCCAGGGCCACGGACGCAAAGCGTAGTGAGCAATGTTGAAAAATAGTGTAGCTCCAATGGCGTGACTTTCATTCTTTGCCGAGAGCATACGTTGAGCAATGTAGCCTCCACCGCCAGGCTCTGCTCCCGGATACCAAACGCTCCACCATTGCACTGCGAGTGGAATGATAAACAGAGGTATCAGTTCTTTGGGATTGTTGAAATCTGGAAGAAAATTAGTGTGATCAATAACCAGCTCATTTTCCATAAGCCCTGTTAGGCCGCCAATCTGAGGCAAATCTAGAATCACGTTCGCTGCCCAAATGGCTCCAATAATTGCGATGAAGAATTGGAAGAAATCCGTTAGAATCACGCCTCGCAATCCACCTAGAGCTGAGTAGGCAACAGTTACAATGGAAGCGATCACAACAGTTTCATAGGGATTGAGGCCGAGCAACACACCGCCAATTTTGATGGCTGCAAGAGTGACGCTCGCCATTATCACCACATTAAAAAACACTCCAAGGTAAAGCGCTCGAAATCCCCGCAGAATGGCAGCTTCTTTTCCGCTGTAGCGCAATTCGTAAAACTCGAGGTCGGTGAGTACGCCCGATCTTCGCCAGAGCTTGGCGTAAATAAAAACCGTGAGCATTCCAGTCAGGAGAAAAGCCCACCACTGCCAGTTTCCCGAAACTCCTTGTTGGCGAACAATGTCTGTAACCAGATTGGGCGTATCAGCAGAGAAAGTTGTTGCAACCATTGAAACACCCAGCAACCACCACGGCATGTTCCTTCCTGAAAGGAAAAACTCCTTGCTGCTTTTGCCTGCTTTTCTGGACGTGATAATTCCAATTGTCAGAGTGATGACAAAAAAGACGGCAACGATCGACCAGTCAAGGGCGGTAAGATTCATAAGCTAACGTTGATAGAATTGAGGATGACTGTTTAGTACCGTTTAATAATTCTGAGCTGATGCGTGTAGCGCTTCTTGTTCCGATCGTAAATACCCTGATGATCGAGCTGATTAATTCGCACCCGACCTGAAGCGTGAATTATTTCCTTTCCACCGTTTACACCGTCTAAAACAATTCCCACGTGCGTGATTCTTCCCTCGGAATTATCAAAAAAAGCGAGATCTCCAGTTTCGGCCTCTTCTATAAACGCCACAGTTTCACCTTGCTCGGCCTGTTGCCAGGCATCGCGCTTCAAATTGATTCCCGCAAGTGAAAAAACAACCTGCACAAGTCCGCTGCAATCGATGCCCCACTGCGTTTTTCCTCCCCACAGGTAAGGTGTATTCAAATAGCCTTTCGCCACTTCAGGGATTTTTTCCTTTGAAATAGGTGAAACTTTACAATCCGATTGAAATTTCTGGTTGCGAATTTTAAAATGACCTTTTCCATAAAAAGGCAGAACAGCTCCCACTGGTAATAGTAGGTCTCCGGTTTCGAAGCCGCCTGATGAGCTGAAGCTGGTTACTCTCGGAAATTCATTGAGCCTATACTCATCGAATTCAGCATGAGTAATCTCCACAAATTGCTTTTTATCGATCCAACAGACGTATTCATCGAAATTATTCTTCACCTGGACCCACTTTTCTTTTTCGTCCTCAATGGAGTACACTTCACCAAGGAGTAACTGGGTAACCATTTCTGAAGAATCACGTGGTTCCTTTCTGCCTGGAATCACCGCCAGGTCTACAATTCCGAATCCATTCATAACTTTCATTTCACTGCTCGAAAATACACTTTTTACAACGTATTGATGGTCAGATTTTAATCTTCTAAAACAGCGTATTGGTCCTTTATTTAATTTTTTTCGTCTATTGATTTGGTAGATTCATCGAAATTGACTTATCTTTGCAGTCGACTACTGAAAACAGTCTTATCTATCTACACATCTCTTCTTGTAGGGCTTACCTCAAAAATCAACTTTATTAACAAAAACTTAAAGTATGAGGTATTCTACAACTTCTTTCGGTGCAAGTGACAATTGTTGCACTACGCCCGTTAGAAAATTTTCTCGAGGAAACCTGGCTGTGATGCTGGTAAGTTTCCTTTTTGTGTTACTAAGCACTAATGAACTTAGTGCTCAAGCTGCCTTTTTGCGTTCCCAGCAAAATCTATGGGGATTCAGTTCAGGAGCTTCTTCTAATGCTATGGACGCTGTCTTCGGTAGCGGAAACTGGGATGATCTCCGTTTCGAGACAGTAAACGCTGGCGACCTTTTTGCCAACCACGACTTCATTTATATGGAAGGTGGAGATGCAGGCGCCAATGAAATGGAAGCTTTTATTCAGGCCAATCAGGCTGCTATGGAAAGCTGGGTTTCTAGTGGAGGCCACCTTTTAATCAATGCCGCTCCTAATGAAGGTGATGGTATGGATTTCGGGTTTGGTATTTCACTTAACTATCCATCATTCGTTGATATGGGTGAAGCTGTTGACACAAACCACCCAGCTTATGATGGTGTGGCTTCTGTGATCGATGGAAGCTGGTTTGGCCACGCAATTATTTGCCCGGCTGGTATGACCGGAATCACAAAGGACTCAGCTGACGACACCAAGATTGTTTTTGCTGAAATGCCTTATGGCAATGGATTGGTAGTAGCTGGTGGTGCAACAATTCCTTATTTCGGAAGCTGGACTCCACAACCAGACGCTGTGAATTTTGTAAACAACCTCGTTGGATATGCCGCTGAAGGCGCCAACACTTGCTCTATCGCTCTGACTTGCCCAGAGGATGCAGTTGTAGAGTGTGGTGACGACATTTCTGTTGAGTCTCTAGGAGACGTTTCTTTTGAAAGCTCTTGCGATGGCGAAGCCGTTGTTGAAGTTTCTGAAGTGTACACTGAAGGTTGCCCGGCAATCCTCGAGCGTACTTTCACTGTTTCTGTTGGAGACCTTTCTGAGTCTTGCACACAGACAATTGAAATTTTCGACCTCGATGCTCCAGAACTCGATGAGTTTGTTGCTGAACTGACTGTTAGCTGCCTCGAAGAAGTGCCAGCTCCAGAGCAGCTTTCTGCTACTGATGCATGCAGCGAAGAATCTGTTGAAGTTGAAGCCTTCGAGTCTAACACCGGAGAGCTTATTTCTACTTGCGATCTTTCAACTGCTTTCGGACCAGGTGCCGATTGGAGTGTTTGGTTGGATGATTTCTCTTACGCTTCCAGCGATCACTTCGTATGGGATGCTAACGGTGGAACTTTCGATCAGTTCGCTGACGGTACTGCTCACCTCTACGGTACAGTAGTTAATGACATGAACCCAAGCGAATCTTTCTATGTTGATTTTTGGTTCCAAAATGCTAGCGACTGGGATACCTGGTCAGGTATGGGACGTCTTTACAAAGATGACCTCGGAATTGCCGGAACTAACTACGAAGACTGGACTTACTACGAAATGGCTGACGGTTTCTCAACCCTCACAGGATTGGGTGACTTTGCTGGTGATGTTTTGAACTTCTACCACATGCCATCTGACTACACGTTCGGTTTCCAAATTGGTGAAGCTGCCAACAACAAAAACACCAACTACGGTCTTTCAGGATGGTTTACTTACACAGGAACTGTTGACGGACAATACGTAGAAGGTCACGGTGACGTGAACGTTGATGCTGAGTGTGAAGAGCAGCAAGAATCTGACTGCCCTAACAACACTGAGTTCACTTACCTCTACCGCGCATCTGACGATTGCGGTAACCAGGTAGTTGAAACACAGACTATCACTGTGAATGATGAAACTGCTCCAGTATTCACTGTAGTTCCTGAGGACTTCACAGTAGAATGCGATGAGCTTCCTGTTGAACTCTTCGAAGGAGTTGAAGCGGAAGATAACTGCGTTGGAGACGTTTCTATCGAATACGTTGGTGAAGAACAAAACGGTGAAGGATGTGAGTACACTCTTACTCGCACATGGATTGCCGAAGATATTTGCGGAAACACCGCAATTCACGAACAAGTGATCACTGTAGTAGACACTACTGCACCGGAATTCACTTTCGTTCCTGAAGATATTACTTACGAATGTGATGAAGATGTAGCTGTTGTTTTGGCTGAAGCCGAAGACAACTGCCAGGATGTTGAAGTAACTTACGAAGACGCAGTTTCGGGAGATTCTTGCGAAACTATCATCGAGCGTACTTTCTACGCGAACGATGGTTGCGAAAACGTAGCTACTGCAACTCAAATCATCACTGTAGTAGACACTACTGCTCCAGTTTTCGATCCTTTCGATGTTCAGCTTTTTGTTGAATGCGATGAAACGGATCAAATTTTTGTTTCTGCTCAGGACAACTGCCAGGATGTTGATATCACTTACGAAGATCAACTTCAATCAGGTGGATGCCTCGGTGTATTGGTTCGTACCTACACTGCCGATGACGGATGCGGAAACACATCAACTGCAACTCAGTACATCACTATTACCGACACTACTGCCCCAGAAATTGTGGGTGTACCAGAAAGCGGTACTGTAGAGTGCGATGAGATCCCAACTCCAGAAGTTACGGCTACTGATGCTTGCGGATACGATGTAGAGCTTGAGTTTACAGAAGAAATCATTGAAGGTGACTGCCCACAGAACTACACTATCGTGTGGAACTGGGTTGCTACTGACTACTGCGAAAACGTAAGTGAAGCTTCTGCAACTATTGTTGTTGAAGACACTACTTCTCCAGTATTTACTTCTTTCCCAGAAAACGAAGTTGTTGAGTGCAGCGATGAACTACCAGAAGTAGTTTACCCAACTGCTGAAGACAACTGCGGTGAAGTAAATATCGAAATGACTGAAGAAATCGTTGATGGTGAGTGCGAAAGCGAATACACCCTCAACAGAATCTTCCGCGGATTTGATGAGTGCGGAAACGAAGTAATTGCTACTCAAACAATCGAGGTAGTAGACACGACTGCTCCTGTATTCGAAGTAGAGTTGTCAAACGAAACTTTCGAGTGCAGCGATGATATTCCAGTAGTACTTCCTGCTGCTTCAGACAACTGCTCTGACGTGGAGGTATCTTACTCTGATAGCGAAGAAGTGATGAACGAAGAGTGCCCACAGGCTTATAGCTTTGTAAGAACTTACACTGCTGTTGACGCTTGCGGAAACGAATCTTCAATCTCACACACCATCTTCGTTGAAGACACTACTGCTCCAGTATTTGGAGAGTACGAAATCGAAATCGACATGGCTTGCGATAACATCGTAGCTACTGAAATCCCAGTTTCTGACAACTGCGGTGAAGTTTCAGTTTCTTACAATGACGAGCCGGTTTCTGGTGGATGCACAGGTCGTATCATCCGTACTTTTGTAGCGGTTGACGAGTGTGGTAACGAAGCAAGTGCAGAGCAAATCATCACACTTGTTGATGAAACTGCACCAGAGTTCTTCGACATGCCAGAAGACTTCACAATCGAGTGTGTTGATTTCGAAGGTTTGGAAGACATTCTTGTTTACCTCGATGAAATTGATACTTCATTCCCTTACGCTCTTGACAACTGTACAGATTCTGCGAATGTAGAATTCACTTACGAGCCATTCCTCGTAACAGAAGGTCTTGAGTGCCCTGTAGTTGCTGAGTGCGGAAAAACTTTCACAGCGACCGATAACTGTGGAAACACCGTAGTGCACACTTTCACAGTGACTATCGTTGACAACACTGCTCCAGAGTTCACTTTCGTTCCTGAAGCTGCTTCTTACAGCTGCGATGAGGAAGTAGTTTACGAAGATGCAGAAGCTGTTGACGTTTGTTCAGGTGCTACTGTTTCAGTAGAAGCTGACACACTTGCTGGTGACTGCCCAGGTAACTACACAATCGTTAGAACTTTCACTGCTGTAGACGGATGCGGAAACGAATCTTCTGCTAGCCAGGAAATCTCTATCTACGATGAAACTGCTCCAGAATTTGATTTCGTTCCAGAAAACGTAACTGTAGAGTGCGATGCTGAGCTGCCATCAGATATGGCTACAGCAACTGACAACTGCGGTTCTGTTTCTGTTTCTTTCGAAGATTCAGTTGACGAATCAACTTGCGAGACAGTAATCGTGAGAACTTTCACTGCTGTTGATGACTGCGGAAATGAAGCTACGGCTCAGCAAATCATCACTGTAGTGGACACTACCGCTCCTGTAATTGAAGGTGAAATTGAAGTTGACATGGCTTGCGACAATATTGATGACAGCATCATGATCGAAGCTACTGACAACTGTAACGATGTAACTATCACTTACACCGAGACAGGTGTTTCTGGTGGATGCGCTGGTCGTATCATCCGTGACTACGTTGCTACTGATGCTTGCGGTAACTCATCTGAGTTCCAGCAAATCATCACACTTATCGATGAAGTTGCTCCGGTATTCACTTCTTTCCCAGAAGACCTCACTGTAGAATGCAGCGAAGTTCCTTCTGTTGATGGAGTTCAAATCGGATTTGACGATAACTGCACTGACGTGACTCTTTCTTACGATGGTGAAACTATCATCGAAGGTGACTGCGCTGGTGAGTACACAATCGAACGCACATGGACAATCACTGATGCTTGCGCTAACGCTACTAGCCAAACGCAAACCATCAACGTGATCGATACTACTGCTCCTGAGTTGTTTGTTCCTGCTGACGCTGCTTATAGCTGCGATGAGGACATCAACTACGCAGGTGCTGAATACTCTGACAACTGCTCTGATGTAACGCTAGAAGTTGCTGTAGACACCATCGCTGGTGACTGCGCGCAAAACTTCACTATCGTTCGCACTTTCACTGCTACTGATGCTTGCGGTAACAGCACTGTTGATTC